>CALAMX010000124.1 GCA_937925755.1 uncultured Burkholderiales bacterium | reverse complement strand
GCCCGCTATACCGCACATGATGGGCGGGTATCATACTGAATCAAGTCTCGCAGCCCGGCGCAGCCATGGAAAAACTCTCCGTTTTCATCACCACCTACAACAATGCCCGCACCTTGCGCGCTTGCCTTGAGAGCGTGAAGTGGGCGGACGAGATCCTGGTGCTGGACTCCTACAGCACGGATGCGACCTTGCAAATCGCGGCGGCTTACGGCTGCGTCATCCACCAGGAGCCGTTCAAGGGCTACGGTGCGCAGAAACAGTCGGCGCTGGACAAGACCGCCCATCGCTGGGTGCTGTTACTGGATGCCGATGAGATGCTCTCGCCTGCGTCCCAGGCCGAGATCCGCACCTTGCTGGCCGCCGGGCCCACGGCCGCTGGCTACACCCTGCCGCGCCAGGAGCAGATGTTTTGGCGGATGTGCGACCCACGGGTGCGCATGAACCGCTTCCTGCGTCTGTTCGACAAGACACGCGGCCGCATCAGCGACATGCCCATCCATGCCGCGCCAAAGGTCGAGGGGCCGGTTGAGGACCTGCGTCACCCCTTCTATCATTTCGGCGAGACCAGCCTGCACGTGAAGGTGGACAAGGTCAACCACTACTCCAGCGGACTGGTCGCGGACAAACAGGCCAAAGGCCGGCGCGCCAATCCCTGGATCATGGTGCTCTATCCGCCGCTGGCCTTCCTGAAGAGCTACTTCCTCAAGCGCAACTTCCTCAACGGCTGGGCAGGTTTCATGGCCTCGACGACCATGGCCTTTTACGCCTTTATGAAGTATGCCAAGCTCTACGAGGCACAGCAGTTCGCCCGGCACGGCGAGCGCCTGATGCCGCCGGGCGCACCACCGATGCAGTGGCCACCGCGGTTCAAGGGGTAGCTGAACCTGCTGTGTCTTGTACGCGCAGCACCGGCACTGCCGTGTGCACGCCATTGTCTCCTCCGGTGAGCATCGCCTCGATCTCCGCGGCCACGAAGGCAGGCGTCAGCGCCTGCATACACGCCTGCCGTTGCGTGATCCTGCATTCCTTGGCATAGCAATTCTTGCATGGGAGGTCGGCCTGGATGGCGCGCACCTTCGTCCCGATCGGCTTGACGCGCCGGGGATCGGTCGGGCCGCAAATGACGAGCATGGGCCGATTCGCGGCGGCGGCGATGTGCGCCGTCCCGGTGTCGTTGGCGACGACGAAGGCGGCCTGTTCGCACACGGGGGCAATCTCCAGCAGCTCGATCCGCCCATTGAGGTTGACCAGATCGTCGCCCGCCGCGCAGATCGCCTCGCATTCTGCCACCTCATCGGGCCCGCCGATCACGGCGATGCGCTCGGCCAAGCCCGCCTTACGTAGGCGGCCGGCCAGTTCGACAAAGCGCTCTACACCCCAGCGTTTCAGCCGTCCGGCCGTTTGGGAGCCGGGCAGGAACACCGCGAACCGCCCTGGCCGCAAGTCGTTCCCGGTCAATAGCCTATACGCCCGCTCCTGGTGGTGCGCTCCAGGATGGAGCACCGGCCGAGGAGTCAGCGCCGGGATCCCCGCAGACTCCAGCACCGAGCGCATCTGCAGCAGTGCATGCGCCTTCGGGTCGGTGAGCGCGGGCGTGTTGGAATAGGGAAAGCCGCCTCGGTTGCCCAAGCGATCGCGAGGTGCGCGGCCTGCCAGCCAGAGCAGGGCGAGCAGACTGCGGCTGCGATCGGTGCGCTGCAGGTCGATGATGAGGTCGTAGCGACCGGCCTTGACCCGGTCAAGCCATGCCAGTGCCGCGGCAAGCTGCGCCCCCTTCCGGCGTACGTCGATGGCGAATACCTCGCGGAAGCGTGGGTCGTGCGCGAATAGACCCTGCATGGGCGGCAAGGTGTTGAGGTCGATCTCGGCGGCAGGAAAGGCGCGGCGGATGTCCTCCATGATGGCGGTGGCCATTACCACGTCCCCCAGTGCGCTCCACTTGATGACGAGTATGCGCCGTATGTCCGGTCGCGCGGGCAGGTCTCGCTCAGCGCCCATTGAGCTCAAGCCAGTCCAGATAGCGCGGCACCCCTTGTTCCACGGTCATGAACTCGGCCGTGTAGCCGGCCTGACGCAATCGACGGATGTCTGCCTGGGTGTAACTCTGGTAGCGGCCCTTGAGGTGCTCAGGGAAGGGGATGTATTGGATCCTGCCGTGGCCGTGGTAGGCGATGACGGCGCGCGCGACCTCGTTGAAGCTTTGCGCACGGCCGGTGCCTACGTTGAAGATGCCCGAGACCTGGGGGTGATCGAGCAGCCAAAGCTTCACCGCCACCGTGTCGTCGACATGGATGAAATCGCGCCTCTGCTCGCCGGCAGCATAGCCATCCGAGCCCTCGAACAAACGCACCACGCCATCTTTGAGGAGCTGATGGTGGAAGTGATAGACCACGCTCGCCATCCCGCCCTTGTGCGCTTCGCGCGGGCCATAGACGTTGAAGTAACGCAGGCCCACGACCTGGGCGGTCAGCCCGCGCCAACTGCGGCGCACGTACTGATCGAAGAGGAATTTGGAAAAGGCGTACAGGTTGAGTGGTCGCTCGCAGGCCCGCTCTTCCCGAAACTCCGGTCCCATGCCATAGACCGAGGCCGAGGATGCGTAGATAAAGGGTAGGCGCCGCGCCTGGCACCAGTTGAACAGGGCCTTGGAATACTCATAGTTGTTGGCCATGACGTACAGGCCGTCCCACTCGGTGGTCGTGGAGCAGGCACCCAGGTGTAGGACGGCTTCGATCCGGCCGAAATCCATGCCCGCCTGCACGCGTGTGAGGAAATCCATCCGGTCGAGGTAGTCGGCGATGTCGCTGTCGGCGAGGTTCGCGAATTTGGTGCCGTCTTTCAGGTCATCGACGACCAGGATCTCGCTCACGCCCCGATCGTTGAGGGCGCGAATGAGATTGCTGCCAATGAAACCAGCCCCACCCGTGACGATATACATGATTCAGACCTTACGGATGCCGGCGATTATACGCGTAGTGGAATGCCCGGCGACGTAGGGCAGCACCCGTACCTCACCGCCGGCAGCGCGCACGCATTCGCCACCCGCAATGTCTTCGGGACGGTAGTCGCCACCTTTCACCAGGATGTCGGGCAGCACCCGGCAGATGAGCCGCTCGGGGGTATCCTCGGAAAAGGGCACGACCCAGTCCACCGCCGCGAGCCCAGCCAAAACGGCCATGCGCGCCGCCAGGGTATTGACCGGCCGGTCTGCGCCCTTGAGCCGACGCACGGAGGCATCGTCGTTGACCGCCACCACTAGCCGATCGCCCAAGGCGCGCGCCTGCTCGAGATAGGCTACGTGGCCCGCGTGCAGCAGGTCAAAGCAGCCGTTGGTCATGACGATGCGCTCGCCGGCACGACGCGCGCGCGCGACGAAGGCCAGCAATTCGTCCTCGCGAGTCACACCGCGCGGTATGGGGGTGTGAGTGTCCATCGCAGCGGCGATCTCCTCGACACTGACCGTGGCAGTACCCAGCTTGCCGACGACCACCCCTGCGGCGAGATTGGCCAGACCGACCGCGTCGGTCAGCGATTGGCCAACGGCAAGACCGGCGGCGAGGAGCGCCACCACCGTGTCACCCGCGCCGGTCACGTCATAGACCTCGCGCGCCTTGGCCGGGAAATGCTGTGGCGCTCGCCCCGCCTCGAGCAAGGTCATGCCCTGTTCACCGCGCGTGATGAGCAAGGCTGCGAGATCGAGGTCGCGCCGCAGGGCCTCACCGCGGCTCGCCAATTCTGCCTCGTCGCGGCAGGCCCCAGCCACCATCTCGAACTCGCCTAGATTGGGGGTAAGCAGGCTGGCGCCGGCGTAGCGCTGGAAATCACGGCCCTTGGGATCGATGAGCACCGGCAGGCCCCGTGCGCGGGCGAGCCGAATCATTTGCGGTATTGCCTCCAAGGTGCCCTTGGCATAGTCGGAACACACCACGCAGGCCACTTCATTGAGCAGCGCTGCATAGTCGGCCAGAAAGCCGGCGGTGTTGCGTGCACTGACCCGTTCTTCGAAGTCCAGGCGGATGAGCTGCTGATTGCGGCTGATGATGCGTAGCTTGGTGATGGTGCGGCCCTCCGCGCGATGCAGCCGGCAGCGCACTCCCTGCCGATCGAGCAGTTGCTCGAGCTCTCGGCCGGCCTCATCATCGCCGATTACGCCCAGAAGGATCGGCCGCCCGCCCACTGCGGCGATGTTCAGCGCCACATTGCCGGCGCCACCCGCGCGCAGCGTTTCCGATTCGATGCGCACCACGGGCACAGGCGCCTCGGGCGAGATGCGCTGTGTGTTGCCCTGCCAGTACTTGTCGAGCATCACATCGCCCACCACCAAGACCTGGGCGTTGGCGTACTCTGGGATGTCGATGAACATGGGTAAGTATTTTAGGACGCCCTGCAAAAGCTGTCCGGTCGGCGGCAAGTTGGGATCAGGGCCGGTAACCGCGTACCCGTGGGATGCGTGACGCCGACCAGCCCGCCAAGGCCATGGACCAGAACTCCTGGACGCTATCCAGCCGGCCCGGTGGCGGCTGACCCAGAAAGTCCCAGGCGGCGATGAGGGCAGGCAGTGGCGCGCGGCGGTCGATGGGCTGCGCCAAGGTCTGTTTCGACAGCTTGTCCCCGTGCGCATCCAACACCACCGGCAGGTGCAGGTAGTGCGGCGTGGGCAGGTCAAGGGCCTGTTGCAGCACGATCTGGCGCGGGGTGGAGGCGAGGAGGTCGGCGCCGCGCACCACATGGGTGATGCCCTGCGCGGCATCGTCCACCACGACGGCGAGCTGATAGGTGAAGACGCCGTCCGCCCGGCGCACGACGAAGTCGCCGCACTCCGCCGCAACATTGCAGGCCACCCGGCCTTGCCCGGCATCGTCGAAGACGATGCGTCTGTCCGGCACGCGCAGACGCACGGCGACCGCCTCGCGCTCGAGGGGGCGCCCACGGCAGTGGCCGGGATAGACGGGGCCATCGACACCGCGCCGCGCCGACGCGGCAATGCGCTTGCGACTACAGGTGCAGGCGTAGATCAGGTCCTCGCGCCGCAGCCGTTCGAGAGCGTCGCGGTAGGCGGCCTGGCGCCGGCTCTGGTAGAGGACCGGTCCATCCCACTCGAAGCCGAAGGCCTCCAGGGTGCGTAGGATGACGTCCGCCGCCCCCGCCACCACCCGCGGCGGGTCCACGTCCTCGATGCGTAGCAGCCATTCGCCGCCATGTCCGCGCGCCTCCAGGTAACTGCCGAGGGCAGCGACCAGGGAGCCAAAGTGCAATGGCCCGCTGGGCGTAGGGGCGAAGCGGCCACGATAAGGCCCTGCCGGCATGCGTTGTCGCTCAGCTTGGCGGGGGTGTGCGGGTGGCAAGCTCGGCATAGAGGGCCGCCACCCGCTCCACCATGCGCTCGGCGCGCCAGGTTTGGGCATAAGCCACAGCCGCAGTGGATAACCGTTGGCGTGCCCCGGCATCGTCGAGCAGTTCGGCGACGATACGCGCGAAGGCGACCGGGTCGGGCGGAGCGATGCGGCAGCCCGCACCCTCTTTGAGCACGTCGCGAGTGCCCATTTCCGCCAGGGCGACCACCGGCGTACCCTGGGCCATGGCCTCCAGCAGAACCAGTCCCTGGGTCTCGGTACGTGAGGCGAAGACGAACACATCCGCCGCGCGGTAGCAGTCGGGCAGTTCGCGCTGACGGTCGAGATAGCCGACGAAGCGCACGCTCTCGACAAGCCCCAACCGGCGCACCTCGCGGTGCAGCTCGCGCTCGGCTGGTCCTTCGCCGGCGATGACCAGGCAGGCCTCGGGGTGGGTGTGGCGCAGCACCACCAGCATATCGAGCAGGAAGCCGATATTCTTCTCGAAGGCCACACGGCCGACGAACAGCAGCAGCGGTCGATCGGGCGGTAGACCGTGGGCGTGGCGGAACCCCGCGCCATTGCCCGGCACGAAGGCTTCTGGCAGGAGCCCGGTCGGGATCACCTCGATACGGGTAGTCACGCCATATTCGCGCAGGGCCTCGCGCATGGGACCGGAGGGCGCGATCACCGCATCGACCGCATTGCACTGCCGGCGCGAAATCGCGCGGGCCAGCGCCTTGAGCCAGGGGCGCGGCAGGATGGGCAGGTAGTGGTGGAAGTACTCGGTGAACAGGGTGTGATAGGTCTCGATAAGCGGCGTGCCATGCTGGCGGGCGTAGCGCAGACCGGCA
>CALAMX010000123.1 GCA_937925755.1 uncultured Burkholderiales bacterium | reverse complement strand
CTGGGTCAAGGTGGTGCCCAATGAGCGCGAGATCACCATGCGCGAACTCACCCCGGCGGCCGTCACCGGCACCCTGACCGTGCCGGTCGGCCGCCTGCGCAAGCTCAACATGGGGCCGCAGTATCTCACCGCCTTCACCGTCGGCGACCAGCTCCTGTGGGGCGCAGCAGAACCCTTGCGACGCATGCTCCGCATCCTGCTGGAGGCTTGAGTCTGAGCGCCGGCCACCTGCGTGTCGCCATCATTGGGGCGGACAGCCCCGTGGGCGATGCCCTCCTACAAGAGCTCCAGGATCTCGCTCGGCTGCCGGAGTCCATCGTGCCGGTCAGCCTGGGAGAGGCGGAGGGCTGTGTGTCCTGGCTGGGCGCAGATCTCCCCTGCCAGACGCCTGAGCGGGTGGACTGGACGGCGGTAGATGTCGTGGTGATCGCCAGCCAAATGGCCGCTGCGGCGCGCATGTTGGGGAAGGCGCGTCATCTGCCTGTCGTGGCGGTCTCCGGCCTGCTGCCGGAGACACCCGAGACCCATCTGGTGGCGATCGAGGATGCCGTGACCGCTGCGCTGCTCAGGGTCCTGGAACCCGTGCTCGCAGGGCAGTCGCCGATGTGGCTGAGCGGTTTCGTCGGCTTGCCGGTCGCCGCCCAAGGTCAGGAAGGCATCGAGGAGCTCGCGCGGCAGTCCCGCGCCCTGTTCGCGCTGGAGTCGGCGGAGGCGGAGAGCTTTCCGGTGCAGATCGCTTACAACCTGCTGCCACAAGTCGGCGATATCGGCCCGAGCGGCAGTTCCGCCTTCGAGTCACGTCTGGTGGGGCGGCTGCAGCGTGCCTTCGGCACCACGACCATCCTGCAGTTTACCGCCGCCTGGTTGCCCACCTTCCACGGCGCCGTGGTCGATCTGCATGGCTGTTCCCCGTCGGCGCTGGACCTTGAGGGGGTCAAGGCCCGCATCCAACGCGTGCCCAGCATCCTGCTCATGGACGCGAGCTACCCTGGCGGTGCGCCCACACCCGCTACGGACGCCGTCGACAGCACCGACGTGGCCGTGGGGCGGCTGCGTTTGAATCCGCAGGATGACCGCTGCTTCTCGCTGTGGCTTACGTTCGACTATAGCCGCCTGCAGGCACACCTGCTGTGCAGGGGCCTGGAAAATATGATTGAATCCGGCCTGGAATAAAGATACTTTTGCGAACATCGTTGAATACGGTGCCTAAACCCGTGTTGGCACGCGAAAAACGCCTGATTCGGCAGGGACACGCAGGTACTCATTCGGGATGACTTGAGCGTAGGGCGGAGCGATGCATAAACATTTACAAATCAGTGGCCTAGTCAGTGCTTTGGCGTTGGCCTGGGGGGTCGAGGCGGCAGGTCTGGGACGGCTGACCGTGCTATCCGCGCTGGGACAGCCGCTACGGGCGGAGATCGAACTGGTGGCCGTCCAGCGCGATGAAATTGGCAGCCTCAGTGCGCGTCTGGCCAGTGCCGAGGCCTTCCGCCAGGCGCGCATGGAGCGCGCCGAGGTTCTGTCTAGCCTGCGCTTTGAGATCAACCAGCGCGACAGCGGCCAACCTGTCGTCAAGATCACCTCCGTCGCACCGATCAACGATCCCTTCCTTGACCTCCTGGTCGAGCTGAACTGGAACACCGGGCGCCTGATCAGGGAGTACACCCTGTTGCTCGATCCCCCCGCGGATGCACGCCCCAAGGCCGAGACCAGTCCGATGCCTGCGGTCGTCACTACACGCGTGGAGCGCCCGACCCAGGCACAGACCATCACACCGGCCGCAGCCGAGGGCGCGCCGGCCAAGCCTACAGCCCCTGCGCGCTATGGCCCTGTAAAGACTGGCGAGACCTTGCATGCCATTGCTGCCAAGACCCGGCCGACCGATGTGACCATCGAGCAGATGATGGTGGGCATTTATCACCTAAACCGTGCCGCCTTCCAGGGCAACAACATGAACCGCCTGAAGCGTGGCACCGTGCTCAACCTGCCGGACCGCGATACCGCCCTGCGTGTCGACCCGGCACGGGCCGCCCGGGATGTGCGCGCGCACGCCAGTGAGTGGATTACCTACCGGCGGCGTCTGGCCGAGGTTGTTGCCGCCACTCCGGCTCGCGACGCCCCCGAGGCAGGCGTGGGCCGTGTAACCCAAGCCCCGGAACGGCCTGCACCCGTGCCTGCCGCGCCGGCCGAGGACGTTTTGCGACTATCCAAAGGCGAGCCCGGCTCGGCCAAGGCCATGGAGCGTATCCAATCGCTCGAAGAGGAGCTGGCCGCCAAGGGGCGGGCGTTGCAGGAGGCCCAGGAACGGGTGGCCGAACTCGAACGCACCGTCAAGGATATGCAGCGCCTGCTGGAGTTGAAGGCCGGAGAGGCCAACAAGCCCGCAGCGCCGGAAGCCTCGGCAGCACCTGCACAGGCAACACCGGGAACGGTCGCTCCAGTCTCTGTGGCGGCGCCCAAGGCGACACCGCCTGCAGCCGTTACCGCACCCTTGCCCACACCCGAGCCCGAGCCCAGCTGGCTATCCACCTTCATCAGCAACCCGCTCTACATCGGTGGACTGGTCGCCGCCGTGCTGCTGTCCTTCTTGCTCTGGATGATGATCGTTGGTACCCGCCGTCGCAAGGGGCTGACCAACTTCGAAGACAGCATCATGACCGGCGGCGAGTTCAAGAAAGAGGCCGTCTTCACTGCGGGTACGGGGGCGGCAGGTACCCCAACTGGCGGCAGCGCCCTGATGACCGACTTCAGCCGCCTTGGCCTGGGCGCCATCGACGCGCATGAAGTCGACCCCATCGCCGAGGCCGAGGTCTATATGGCTTATGGGCGCGACAGCCAGGCCGAGGAGATCCTCAAAGAGGCCCTGTCTAAGGATCCCAATCGCCACGAGATCGCGCTCAAGCTGCTGGAGATCTACGCCGCGCGCAAGGACACCGTTGCCTTCGAGGCCCAGGCAAGCGAGCTCTACGCCAGCCTGGGTGGGCAGCCCACAGAGGTTTGGCTCAAGGCTGCCGAAATGGGCCGCAGTATCGACCCGGACAACCCCTTGTACCGAGTGACCTCTGCCACCGCTACGCCTGCTGCCATGGCCGCGACGGCCGCAGCCGCAGCCGCCGCTGCTGCGGCTACGACGGCGTTCGCGGAGCCGGCGCCCACGGCAGAGCCGCTCGAGTTCACCGCCCGCAGCGAGCCTGTCGCATCGCCGCAGCCGGCCCCAGAACAGCCGACCCCCACCGCGGAGGCGAGCACCACGCTGGATTTCGATCTCGGCTCGGTGAACGGCACGGATGCGGCGGCGGAGCTGGAGCTCGCCGACCTGCTCACCCCAGAGAGCGAGCCTGCTGCGCAGCCGACGGCCGCTGCGATGCCGACCCTCGATTCCCTCGAGGCCAGCGAGTCGACTTCTCTTGATTTCGATCTGGAGGCGCCGCCGGCCGAGCAGGCCAGTGCACCAGACCTTTCGGACATCACGGTCGCCGAGGTCGAGGAACTCGAGCTTCCCGCAGCCGCGACGGCCGAGGCCTCGCCCACCCACGAAAGGCTCTCGCTCGAAATGCCTAGCGGCCCGTCGCAGGCAGAGGCCAACCTGGGTGTGCCCGAGATAGACCTTTCCGGGATCGATCTCGAACTCAAGGACGACCTCACGCCTGAGGTCCCCTCTGCGGCAGAGACAGCCCTGAGTGGATCCGGGCTCGAGAGTCCCGCAAGCCCCGTGAGACCTGCCAGCGACGAGGCAATGACCGAAGCGCCGACCGGAATCGACCCCGAAGTCTGGGAGGAGACCAATACCAAGCTCGACCTGGCGCGTGCCTACCTCGAAATGGGCGATAAAGAGGGGGCGCGCGAGATCCTTCAGGAGGTTCTGGCCGACGGTGATAGCCGGCAGAAGGACGAGGCCAACAAGCTCCTGGCTGAGGCTGCCTAAACCAGTTTCGGACAAGGGCCCTGCTCCAGACGGTGGGGCCTCGTATCCGTGCTCGCCGCTGGCTGGCAGGACTACTCACTCTGAGACATCGACCTCGCCAGCCCATGACCTCGGACGCACATCCAGCCGACTCTATTCCGGGCGTCGAGGTCTGGCAGGCGACTTCGCGCTGCACCCCGGCACACGCATCCTCATTTATGCCCTATCCGCGGTGGCGTTGCCGGCGCTCGATGAGATACAGCTCGCGCTGCTTGCCTGCGCCGCGGCACTGACCCTCATTGGGCGTCACCTGGAGATTTGGCGTCTGTGCCGACGGACGCGTTGGCTATTTTTAATGCTGTTGCTGACCTACGCCTACAGTCTGCCAGGTGAGGCCGTCTGGCCGCAGGCGGGCGCCCTATCCCCCTCGCTGGAAGGCTTAGCCCAGGGTCTGCTCCAGGCAGCACGGCTGGGCGTGCTTCTCCTGTTGCTGGACACCCTGATCCTGCGCTTGCCCACCGAGGCTCTGTTGAGCGGCATCCATCAAGTCCTTGCCCCTTTTACTTGCTTTGGGTTGGACCGAAAGCGTGCGACCGTCCGTCTCGCCTTGACCTTGGAGGTGATGGCCCGCCCTCCCGCCTGGCGCGGCATCCAAGATATCGTGTCCGGTAATCTGCCAGAGGGCTTGCTGCCAGACCGCTACATCCTCATCCTAAGGCCAATGGGTTGGAAGGATTGGGGCGTCCTCACCCTGTTGCTACTGAGCGTGGCGTGGCTGTACGCGTAGCGCTGGGGCTCGAATATGACGGTCGGGCCTTCTGTGGCTGGCAGACCCAGCCGGGAGGCTGTTCGGTGCAGGACGCCCTGGAGGCCGCGCTCGCGCGTGTGCACGTTGCACCCGTCGATACGATCGTGGCCGGACGCACCGATGCCGGTGTGCACGCCCTCGCCCAGGTGGTGCATTTCGATGCGGTCCACGCCCGCCCTTTGGAGGCCTGGGTGCGGGGCGTGAACACAGGTCTGCCGGAGACCATGGCCGTCCTCTGGGCGCGCGAGGTGCCAGCGCAATTCCATGCGCGCACCTGTGCCCTGGAACGCACTTACCACTATGTCCTGCTCAATCACCGGGTGCGGCCGGCGCTGCTGGCCGGGCGGGTCGGTTGGGTCCACCAGCCCTTGGACGTTTCGCGCATGCAGGAGGCCGCTGGGTTTTTGATTGGCAGGCACGATTTTTCCGCCTTCCGCGCCGCCGAATGCCAGGCGCGCTCACCGATACGCGAGATGCGGCGGGTGTCGGTGAGCCGCCGTGGCGAATGGATCGTCTTCGAGTTCAGCGCCAATGCCTTTTTGCACCATCAGGTCCGCATCATGGTCGGCGCCCTCGTCTGGGTCGGGCTGGGACGCCGTCCAGCCGATTGGGTCGGGGAGCTGCTCGCCAGCCGTGATCGGCGGTTGGGGGCCGCGACCTTCGCTCCCGACGGCCTCTATCTGACGGGTGTGCGCTACGATCCCAGTTGGGGCCTGCCGACGGAGTACAAGCGCTTGGCCTGGTTTATGGCATGATAGCCGTCTGCGGCCAGGGGATGTAACTGGCGGCACCGGTATCTCCAAGCCGATTACCCCCTCGACCGTCAAGTTGCAGTACGCGCCCGACCGGGTGCCTTTCCTCGCACTCAACCCATGCTGCCTACCATCGTCTTGGTCGGCCGGCCCAATGTGGGCAAGTCGACGCTATTCAACCGCCTGACCATGACGCGGGATGCCCTGGTACACGACCAGCCGGGGCTCACGCGCGATCGACACTATGGCCATGGACGCGTCGGTGACAGGCCGTATTTGGTGGTGGATACAGGAGGTTTCGAACCGGTGGCCGATCGCGGCATCCTGGCCGAGATGGCGAAGCAGACCCTGCAAGCAATCGACGAGGCCGATGCCATCGTTTTTCTCGTCGACGCTCGCGCGGGGCTCACACCGCAGGACGAGCTCATCGCCGAGCGCCTGCGCCGCTGCGGACGGCCCGTCTATTTGGCGGTGAACAAGACCGAGGGGATGTCCGAGGACACGGCGGTGGCCGAGTTCCATGCGCTCGGCTTGGGTGTTCCCTATGCCATTTCCGGAGCTCATGGCGAGGGGGTGCGCGGGCTCATGGACCTGATCCTGGGGAGGTTCCCAGCGGTCGAACCCCCCCCAGCGAGAGACGAACACCCGCGCATTGCCATCGTGGGCCGGCCCAACGTGGGCAAGTCCACTCTGGTCAATACCTTGGTTGGCGAGGAGCGAGTGATTGCCTTCGATCAGCCTGGCACCACTCGCGATGCCATCCACGTCGATTTCGAGCGGGCGGGACGCAAGTACACCCTGATCGACACTGCCGGTGTGCGTCGGCGGGGGCGGGTATTCGAGGCGGTAGAAAAGTTCTCGGTGATCAAGACCATGCAGGCCATCGAGGAGGCCAACGTGGTGGTCCTGGTGCTGGATGCGCACCTGGACATCGTGGAACAGGATGCGCATCTTGCCGGCTTCATCCTGGAGGCGGGCCGTGCCCTTGTCGTGGCAGTGAACAAATGGGACGACCTGGATGCCTACCGACGCGAACAGGTCAAGCGCGAGCTCGCCCGGCGTTTCGGATTTTTGTCCTTTGCTCGCTTCCATTTCATCTCGGCCTTGCACGGCAGCGGTGTGGGGGAGCTACTCAAATCGGTGGACGAGGCCTATGCCGCGGCCATGGCGAAGCTGCCCACACCCAAGCTCACCAAGGTTCTCCATGAAGCGGTCGCGCATCACCCACCGCACAAGTCGGGGCTGTTCCGTCCCAAGCCCAAGTATGCCCACCAAGGCGGCCAGAACCCGCCCGTGATCGTCATCCATGGCAACCACCTAGAGGGGCTCACCAAAGACTACCGGCGCTATCTCGAAAACACCTTCCGCGCCGCTTTCAACCTGCAGGGCACACCGCTCAGGCTGGAGCTGAAGGCGAACGTCAATCCCTATGAGGAACGCAAGCCCAAACCGCTGACCCAGCGCCAAGCCAACAAGGCCCGCCGCGAGCGCCGTCGACGCCGGCAGATCTTCGGCTGAGCGCTATTCCTTGGGCGGCTCGGATCGACGCAGTTCGGCGGCGCGCAATACCCGCTCCCAGAGTAGCTGCCCGTCGCTGTCGTGGCTGCGCAGGATGAGACGACGGTCCTTATCCGATCCGGTCACCTCGATGCTGCAAAAGTTACGTTGTGTCACCAGCGTGCCCTTGACCCGCAGTGGGTTGTCCAATTCTTTGTCCTGGGGGCTGCGGGCCACTGCGGTCAGCGGTGAGCAGGTCAGCTCGTAGAGGGGATAGAGGTCCTTCACCTCGCGCCGGATGAGTTCGGTGAAGTGGCGGTCGCCGGAGAGGAAGACGATACCGGGGATGTTCTGTCGCCTGAGCCAGGCGAGGAAGGCCTCGCGCTCGGCGGGGAAATTGTGCCAACCCTCGAAGGGGTGGCCGTCGTTCATGAGCTGGCTGCCGGCGGCGATGAACTTGAAGGTGGCGCGCGACTGGAGCAAGGCCTGCTTGAGCCAGTCGAGCTGCTCGGCCCCGAACATCACCTTGTTTTCGCCAAGCAGCAGTGGCTGGCTGCCGAAGTAGCGTCGGCCGATCAGGCGGGTGATCGGGTTCTGACCCAGGGCCCAGTCACGCGCCTCCTTCAGCAGATCGAGTTCTTCCTTGGGCAGCTCTGTCTTGTCGGCGGCACGGTAGAAACGGTTGTCGAGCAGGAAGAAGTCGGCATCCTGATAAGAGAACGTGGTGAAGATACCGGGCAACTCTTCCAACCCATAGCTTGGGTTGGCCCAGTAGCGTTTGAACAGGCGCAGGCTCTCGTCCTTGAACACGAAGCTGCGATTGGCATCGTTGGGGCCGTAATCGTGGTCGTCCCAGATCGCGTAATGGGGCAGGGTGGCGAGCAGGGGTTGCAGTTCGGGTAGTGACCGGGCATGGCGGTAGCGGACGTTCATGCCCCAAGGACTTGCATAGTCGGCCTCGCGCAGATAGATGTTGTCGCCCAACCACAGCATCAGGCCGGGGTGTGGAAGGCCAGCGGCGGCACGGGCGATGCTCTGGAAGATGCGATAGCCGCCCCCTAGCGGTGGACCAGGACGATCGACCGCAGGGTCGTTGATGTAGGCGCAGGAACCGAGGTAAAAGGTGAAATCGGCGGGTGAGCGGCGTCCCTGCCACAGAGCCTGCGTCTCGAAGGCAAGGTTGCGCTCCGCGGTCAACGGCTGGCCATCGAGCGCAATCCGGTAGACATATCGAGTGCCGGGCCTCAGGCCCACCAAGCTCAACCGCCCGGCGAAATCGCTGCCTGCCTCAAGACGCAGACGTGGCCCAACGACACGCTCCGTCGGCTGAGCGCTGGGCCAGTATTCGATCGTGACCTCGGTTGGACCATCCGTCTGCAGCCAGATGTCGGCCGTGCGGCTGGTGATATGGCCGAGCATGGGCCCTGCCGTGAGCTGCGCGGCCCAGGTGGGGTGTGCCGACAGCACGAGGTAAATCCAGGGCAAGAGGCTGCGCATGGGCAGGATTTGGCAGGCTTGTGGCGACCTTCTCATCATAGCGCTCCGGGTTGGGGATTAACGGTGCGAATAGTCCGATAAAGAGGCCCATTTTGCCGGCGGCGTGGTCACATGGTGCAATCATGGTTGTCGATACGGCATGCATCGTCCCACCACGACAGCTCGAAGAAGGATATCACCCCAATGCAATCCGGCCCGCGCGAGATCGTCACCCCCTACCGGCCCATCCCCCTTGAAGTCCCCGAGGGGATGAAGCCCAACGAGTTCTTCAACAGCACCGAGAACTTGAACGACCTGGAGCACAACAACGGTCTGCTGCGCAACCCCGAGGGTCTGCTGCTCTACCGCAAGGCCCTGGGGCACAGCAACGAGTTTGACACCTCCATCATCTACAACACCTCACGCGCCATTCTCGATCCCCTAGGGCGGCCGGTGCGCCGCACTCAAGTGCCGGAGCCCGTGAAGAACGTCTGGAACCGCATGAACCAGATCATCTTCGCCTACATGCTGGAGCAATACCCAGACCCCGAGGCCCACCTGATCCTGGCGGGCGAGGCGAGCCTGGACGCCACCTGGCCGCTGACCTCGCCGGGCGTGCCATCCATCCGCATGTTGCATAACCACTTCATCGTCTTTGACAAGCGCGCATTGGCCGAGGCGCCGCTCGCCGACCCTGACAACCCCAACCTCACTGACGGTGGCCAGCACTCACTGTTCCAGGCGCATATGCGCGAAGTCTACCGCGCCTTCTTCTCCGAGCTCGATCTGCGTATCCTACGCCCGTGTCAGGACGGAGCCTGCCGCATCACGCTCACCGGCTATCCGCAGGGCCTGCCGAGCTGGGAGGTGACGGGCGGTGCCGAGGCGCTCAAGGAGGTGCGTTTCTGGCGCGAATACGACACCATCCTCATGGGCTTTCTCGATTTCTACCGCACCTTTTTCGGTCAGGTCTCCACGCGCAACTCGCCGATGCCCAAGGATGTCTTCTTCCCGCAGCTCGTCGAGGAGAAACTCCTGTTCAACAACGATTTCCTCAAGACCGCCAAGATGGTACGCGACCGCTGCATCCGCGATGCCCGCTACGCCAATGCCATTCGCTGGCAGCCGGCCTTCAAGCAACTGATCTATCGCAACGATCGCGGGCAGCTCATCGTCACCATCAGCCAAAACTCGATCGGCAATGCCATCACCGAGCTGCTGGGTGTGGTGGTGCGGCGGGTGCCGGACGCCGCAGCCTACGCGCGCACGGAACCGGCATTGCTTGAGCGCCTATTCGAGGTGCGCCGGCGCCTAGTCGAGGCGGATCTCGGCGAGGGGATCGCCACACCCTATTGGCCAGCGCAGTGAAGGGTAGGGGCGGCTCAGCTGCCGACGGGAACATATCCCAGCCGCGTCGCTCCAAACGAGCTGAAACATCCCTGAAATGGGGTAATATTCGGCTTCCTATAACAAGCTACGGTGGCATCATGAGCAAAGGGCAACAACTACAAGACCCATTCCTGAATGCGCTCAGGCAGGAGCAGGTGCAGGTCTCGATCTACCTGGTCAACGGGATCAAACTTCAGGGTCACATCGAGAATTTCGACCAATACGTAGTGCTGCTAAAAAACGCTGTCACCCAGATGATCTACAAGCACGCCATCTCCACCGTCGTGCCTGCGCGGCCTGTCAACTACCGGACCGAGGAGGATGCCTCCTCGTTAGCGTGAGACAGGCTGGTCGTGAACACGCCCGCCGGTGCCATGCCCTTGCCCACTCGTCGCGACCTTCTCCCAGGGCAGACCAACGGCCAGATGACCGCCGCCGATCCGAGCAGATGACAGACCAGCCTCGGGCTGTCCTCGTCAGTCTCGATGCCGGGTTGCCAGATCATGCGGATTCCCTGGCCGAACTAGGCCTGCTCACGCAGAGTGCCGGCTGGACGGTGGCAGAAGTTATTCGTGGCCGCAAAGGGCGACCGGATCCTGCCACCTTCGCCGGTGCGGGCAAGGTTGAGGAGATCGCCCGCGCCGTGGGCGAGACCGGTGCCACCCAGGTGATCTTCAACCACGAGCTCTCACCCATCCAGGAACGAAACCTGGAACGTGCCCTGCAGTGCAGGGTTCTCGACCGCACGGCCCTGATCCTGGAGATCTTCGCGCAGCGTGCGCAAAGCGGCGCCGGCAAACTCCAGGTCGAGCTCGCCCGGTTGCGCCATTATGCGACCCGTCTGGTGCGCGGCTGGACCCATCTGGAACGGCAGCGCGGCGGCATCGGCGTGCGCGGCGGCCCAGGCGAAACCCAACTGGAGATCGACCGCCGGCTCATCGCCAGCAAGATCAAAACCATCGAGGGTCGACTCGCCAAGCTGGAGAAGAGCCGCGCCATCCAACGCCGCGCCCGCAGTCGCAGCGGTGTGTTTTCGGTCTCGCTGGTGGGCTACACCAACGCCGGCAAGTCCACCCT
>CALAMX010000122.1 GCA_937925755.1 uncultured Burkholderiales bacterium | reverse complement strand
GGTGGTGGTGCCGCCGGGCACGCTGTTCTTGTCCATCTCCCAGTCCGGTGAGACGGCCGACACCCTGGCGGCGCTGCGTGAGAGTCGCCGCATGGGCTACATCGGCGCGATGACCATCTGCAACGTGCCGGAATCATCGCTCACGCGCGAGTCCGACGTAGCGCTGATGACCCGCGCCGGCCCCGAGATCGGGGTGGCCTCGACCAAGGCCTTCACGACCCAGCTCACTGCCTTGCGCCTGCTCACCCTGGCGCTTGCCCGCCGCCGGGGCATGAGTCGCGAGCAGGAGTCGGCCCTGGTCAACGAGCTGCACGCCCTGCCGCGCCAGGTGGAGGTCGTCCTGGAGCTCAACGACGCCATCCGCGCCATGGCCGAGGCCTTCGCTGATCGCAAGGATGCGCTGTTCCTCGGCCGTGGCTGCTTCTACCCCATCGCCCTGGAGGGGGCGCTGAAGATGAAGGAGATCTCCTACATCCACGCCGAGGCCTATCCGGCCGGCGAGCTCAAGCATGGCCCGCTCGCCCTGGTGGATGCCGACATGCCGGTGATCTGCGCCCTGCCCAAGGATGCGTTACTCGAAAAGCTCCTGTCCAACCTGCAGGAGGTCCGCGCCCGCGGCGGCGAACTCTTCCTGTTCAGTGACAAGGAGGTCAGGATCGAGCTGGATCGTTATCAGAACCTCACCCTCTCCGATATCTACCCCTCCACCGCGCCCATCACCTATAGCGTCCCTCTGCAGCTGCTGGCCTATCATGTCGCCGTGCTCAAGGGCACCGACGTCGACCAGCCGCGCAACTTGGCAAAGTCGGTGACGGTGGAATAGGCAGATATGGCTGTCATTGCGGTCTTCAACCAAAAAGGTGGGGTGGGTAAGACCACGACCACTCTGAACGTCGCGGCGGGTCTCGCTGTCCTCGGACGCCAGCCGCTGATCCTCGACCTCGACCCGCAGGCACACGTAAGCCTGGCCCTAGGGGTGCGCGGGGTGCCCTCCGAGGCCTGCATGTCCGGATTTTTCCGTGCCGATCGGCCGCTCGTGCACCTGGTGCGCAGCCTGCGCAACGGTGTGCGCCTCATCCCTGGTCACCCGGACTTGTCCAAGATCGACGCCCTACTCGGCAGCACGCCTGGCGTGGCTGGCAAGCTCCGCCAGGGTTTGGCTGAGGGACAACTTGCCTATTCCGGCCCGGTCCTGATCGACTGCGCGCCGGCCTTGGGCGTGCTATCGCTCAACGCCCTATTCGCCGCTGAGCGGGTACTGATCCCCGTGACCGCCGATTTCCTCGCCATCCAGGGGCTCAATCGACTGGACATCGCCCTCAAGGTACTGGAACAGCCGCTGCAACGCCGTATCGATCGCCGCGTGGTGCTGACCCGCTACGACGAGGCCAAGCCGCAATGCCGCGAGGCCCTGTCCAAGCTCAGGCAGAAGTATGGCGATGCGTTGTGCGAGACGCGCATCCCCGACGACCCCGCCCTGGCCGAAAGCCCGGCGCACGGCATGGACATCTTCGCCTACGCCAGCGACAGCCCGGGGGCGCAAGCCTACCGCCTGCTTACCCTGGAGCTGCTGGAGGAGGGGTTTTTCGCCTAGTAGCCGCTCGGACTCGAGCGATCGTAGCGAGCCGGGTGGAGAGCGAGGACAGTTTCTCACGATTTCCGGCGCTGAGTTGGCCTATGCAACGAGTAATCGGGGGAAAATAGGAGCGCTCTTGCCACCGGCGCAGTCGATCAGCCTCAAGTCCGACAGGCTCCTAGGTACCCGTGCGCTCCAACCTGGGCTCCGGCGCCGGCGGCTTCATCTCCTCCAGGGCACGCTCCAGGTCTTTTTGCAGCATCTCCATCATCTGCCGCACGGCGGCATTGCCTTGGCGCAGCAGGCGCTCCTGCACACGGGCCAGGGTGTGCGTGAGCTCTGGCGGCATGCGGTGACGCTCGCCCTTCATGGCGGCGATCATGGCGTCGCGCAAGTAGTCGAACATGAGGCGCATCTCCGCCTCGCTGAGGAAGGCGCTGAGGGGCAACCCTTGGGTCTGAGGCGGGACTTGGTTTGGGGGTGGCGTCTCCTGCGCAGAGACAGGGGTGATCGAGAGTGTAAGACTCAAGAGCAAGACGGGGATGACATGGGACATGGTTATCCTCCTAGGTAATCAAGCAAGCGACAGTATGACTGAGGCCATACTCCACCGATTCAGGCGAGCGACCTGACGCGGGCATCGAGCAGGGCGACTGGATCGAGCACCTCGACTTGGCCACGCGCTAGGCGCACCCAGCCGCTTTCTTCGAATTGCTTGAGCAAGCGCGAGACGATCTCGCGCACGCTGCCAAGTTCTTGCGCGATGGCTTGGTGCGACAGGCGGATGTGCGGCCCGTTTTCAACCAGCCAGGTGGCCAGACGCTCGTCCAAGCGGTGAAAGGCCACCTCTTCGACCAGTTGCATCAGGTCGGCGATACGTTCGCCATAGAGGTCAAAGAGCATCTGGCGAAAGGGGCTATGCGCCTCCAGCAGATGTAAGAAAGTCGGCCGGGGCAGGGTGGCCAATCGTAGGGGTTCGACCGCCACGCCAGTGGCCGGGTAGTCATTACCGCCCAGCAGACAGCTTAGCGTGACGATGCAGATCTCGCCGGGTAGCACCCGGTAGAGCCCGATCTCCCGCCCCGATTTGCTGCGCTTGCTGACCCGTATGCTGCCCTCCAGCACCAAGGGCAGGTCCTGACAGGGGGTACCGGTGTCGAACAGGCAAGTGCCAGCGGGAATCCGTAGCCAGTGCAGACGGCCGTGCAGTTCCCTTGCAAGCGGGGGCGGCAGGTCGGCAAGCGTGGGGAAGAGCTGCCGCAGGCGATCGATGTCCAGGCCAAGGAGATGTCTCATTCGTAGCGCAGCGCGTCGATGGGGGACAGTCGCGCCGCCTTGCGTGCCGGCCACCAGCCGAAGAAGATGCCCACCACGCTGGCGGAGGCCACCGCGAGGAGGATGGCGTGGGGCTGCAAGACGACCTCCCAGCCGGCGAAGTAGCCCAAAGCCAAGGTGCTGCCAAGCCCCAGGGCAACGCCGACGACGGAGCCGATCAGCGCCAGGATCACCGCCTCGGTGAGGAATTGGGCAAGGATGTCGCGGCCGCGTGCGCCCACCGCCAGGCGTATGCCGATCTCGCGCGTGCGTTCGGTGACCGACACCAGCATGATGTTCATGATGCCGATGCCACCCACC
>CALAMX010000121.1 GCA_937925755.1 uncultured Burkholderiales bacterium | reverse complement strand
TTGCGCCAGGCCATCCTGGCGGCCGAGGATGAACGCTTCTACCAGCATGGCGGCGTGGACACCCTGGGAGTCTTGCGCGCGGCGCTCGCCAACATCGTCTCCGGCGGCGCCAAGGAGGGGGCCTCCACCATCACCATGCAGGTGGCACGCAATTTCTTCCTGTCCTCGGAGAAGACCTTCCGGCGCAAGATCAACGAGGCCCTGCTGGCGATCAAGATCGAACATGCCCTCAGCAAGGACGAGATCCTCGAGCTCTACCTCAACCACATCTTCCTGGGCCAGCGCGCCTACGGCTTTGCTGCCGCTGCCCAGATCTATTTCGGCAAGCCGCTGAAGAACTTGAGCCTGGCCGAGGCGGCCATGCTGGCCGGGCTGCCCAAGGCCCCCTCGGCCTACAACCCAGTGGTCAATCCAGCCCGCGCGCAGGCCCGCCAACGCTATGTGCTCAGGCGCATGCTGGAGCTCGGCTACATCACCCAGGCGGAGTACGACCAGGCCATCCGCGAGCGCTTGCGTATTCGTCATTCCGCTCAGGACTTCGAGGTGCCGGCCGACCATGTGGCGGAGATGGTGCGCCAGTACATGTACGAGCGTTACGGTGAGCAGATCTACGTGACCGGCATGCGCGTCTACACCACCATCCGGCGCGAGGAGCAGCAGGCAGCGGCCGATGCCGTGCTGCGCGGGCTGGTGGCGTTCAATCGCCGCCGGGGCTATGCCGGCCCTGAATCGCACATGGAGCTGCCGGCCGACCCCCAGGCAGCGGCCGACTACCTCGACAGCCACTTGCCCGATCTGCGCGAGGTGGGTGGCATGCTCCCCGCCGTGGTCCTGGCGATGGACAAGAAACGCATCCTGGCGCGGCTCGCCAGTGGTGAGGAGATCGAGCTGGGGACGAGCGAGCTGAAGTTCGCCCAGCGTTTCCTGGCGGCGGATGCGCCGGCCAAGAAGCGCCTGCGCCGCGGCTCCGTGATCCGCGTGGTGCGGCTGGACGGTGGGACCTGGCAGCTGACCTACCTGCCCCAAGTGGAGGCTGCCTTGGTGGCCCTGTCGCCGCAGGACGGGGCGGTTCGAGCGTTGGTGGGGGGGTTTGACTTCTCGCGCAACCAGTTCAACCGCATCACCCAGGCCTGGCGGCAGCCAGGTTCGAGCTTCAAGCCCTTCGTCTATTCCGCCGCCCTCGACCGCGGTCTCACCCCGGCCACCGTCCTGGAGGATGCGCCCATCCACCTGGACCCTTTCGAGACCGGCGGCGTGCTGTGGGAGCCGAAGAACTTCGACGGCGTCATGGAAGGCCCAATGACCCTGCGCGATGCCCTGCGCAAGTCGAAGAACCTGGTCTCCATACGCGTGTTGCAGAGTGTGGGCATCGACGCCGCCCGCGCGCACGTGGCCCGCTTTGGCTTCGACATGACGCGCATCCCGCCTTATCTGACCATGGCCCTGGGCGCCGGCGAGGTCACGCCGCTCGCCATGGCGGCGGCCTATAGCGCCTTCGCCAATGGTGGCCTGCTCGTGCGGCCCTACCTCATCACCCGCATCACCGACAATGCGGGGCGGACCTTGGAGGCTTTTCAGGCACCCGCTGCGCAGCGTATCCTCGATGCCCGCAATGCCTTCATCATGACCACGATGCTACAAGACGTGGTGCGGCGTGGCACCGCGACGGCGGCCATGCGGCTCAATCGCAGCGATCTGGCCGGCAAGACCGGCACCACCAACGACCATCGCGACGCCTGGTTCGCCGGCTACAACCCGCACAGGGTGGCCGTGGCCTGGGTCGGCTATGACCAGCCACGGCCCATGGGCGGTGGTGAGACCGGCTCGGTGGCGGCACTACCGATCTGGATGGCCTATATGGGGCGTGTGCTCAGGGATGTGCCCGATCAGCCCTACACCATGCCGCCGGGGATCGTCACACTGCCCATCGACCCCAGGACCGGCCGTGTGCTCCGAGAGGGCAGCGGTGGGATGATGGAGTATTTCTATGAGGAATTCGTGCCAGCACCCCAGCCCGAAGCCGAGGCGGTGGCCGAGGCGAGCGCCGCCCCCATCGTCGAGTCTCAGCCCGAGCCAGCCGTACGCAACTATGGTGACTAAACCAGGAATCACCGCTGCCACGGGCCGGTATACCGACTGCTACCTGCCATGCAAAGCAGGCGACGTATGAAGTGAGGGAGCCTTTGTCATGCCTCCCAAAGAGCTGTCTTCCCGCCATACACAGATGCGCATCCGCATCGCCCAGCTGGCCGCGCAGCTGATGCTCGAGCACGGCATCCGCGACTATGGCCTGGCCAAGCGCAAGGCCGCCCGCCAGCTAGGGGCTCCGGAATCGCACAGCCTGCCCGGCAACGACGAGATCGAGGCGGCGCTGCGGGCACACCAGGCCCTCTACCGCCCGGAGGAGCACAGGACGGTGCTGCGCGCCCTGCGCGAGCAGGCCTTGGCGGTCTTGCACAGCCTCGCGCGCTTCGACCCGGTCCTGGTCGGCGGGGTGCTCAACGGGACGGCCTCCCGCCACTCCGACATCGAGATCGAGCTCTACGCCGATTCCAGCAAGGACTTCGAACACTACCTGCTCAACGAGGGCATCGCCTTCAAGGTCAAGGACCGCGGCGGCAACCAGATGTATCGGCTGTACGCCGAGCCGGCGGATGTGTGGGTGCGCATCCTGCCGCCCGAGAATCGACATATCGGGGGACGCAATCGCCCAGAGGGACCCCGCCGCATGAACGCAAAACAGCTGGCGGCCTTGCTACAGTCGGAGACGGGGACAGACCGGGTCGATTCACCCTGACCCCTCGCATCCGGTATCCCTGCCGGCTCAAGCCGACGTTCGCGGCTGTCGATAAAGTGTCGCTCGACCGGGATATAGTTCACCCTGGTCAGCCTGCCGGCCAGGCGGTCGCCCAAGCCGATGTGCCCGCCACGGCAGCGCCACATTCAATAGGGAGTGCATACGCGTTGATGATCCGGTTCTTCCGTCACTACGTGCCGTTGAGCATGCTGCTCCTGGTCGTGCTGGAGTTCGGGTTATTCTTTTTTGCCAGCCAGTATGCGGCCAGCCATTTCGACGACCGGCTGGCTTCCGGCGCCGTGCCCTCTCTGGCCAGCGCGCTGCGGCCCTGGCTGTTTGCTTTCCTGATGGTCCTGGTGATTTCGTTGTTCGGCCTCTACGATTGGGAATGGACCAAAGGGGTGCGCAGTCTGCTGCTGCGCGTGGCGGGCGGCTTTGCCGTTTGCATGATACTGTTGGCGGGGGGAGCGCGTCTGTTCCCCGACCTCTTTGCCCATGATCAGGAGCTGCTGGCCGTCATCGCCATCTCCGGCCTGGGGGTGCTCGCCACACGGCTTGCCTTCCTGCAGTGGGACAGCGCCGGCACGTTCAAGAAGCGGGTGCTGGTCTTGGGTACCGGTAGCCGGGCGGCCAAGATCGAGGAGATGATCGCCGGCGGCCAGGCCCAGGGACTGAACATCGTCGGCTACCTGCCGCTGGGCGGTGTGCACCACTACGTCCCGCACGCTCGTATCCTGGACGAATCCGGCAGTCTTATCGACATCGTCGAGCGCCATGGCATCGACGAGATCGTCGTCGCGGTCCGCGAACGGCGGGGCGGCGCACTGCCTATCGCCGAGCTGCTGGAGTGCAGGCTATCCGGGGTGCACATCATCGACCTGCCCGCCTTTTTCGAGCGCCAGACCGGGATCGTCCCCCTCGAATCGGTCAATGCCAGTTGGTTCATCTTCGCCGAAGGTTTCGACAGCGGTGCTGCGCGCGACCTCGTCAAGCGGGTGTTCGACCTGACGGTGAGCGCCGCTTTGTTGATCGTCTCTCTGCCCATCATGATCATCACCGCGCTGGCCATCAAGCTGGAGAGCAGGGGGCCGGTCTTTTACACCCAGGAGCGGGTCGGCCAGTTCGGCAAGCCTTTCACCATTTACAAATTCCGCAGTATGTACACCGACGCCGAAAAGGATGGCCTGCCGCAATGGGCGCGGCAGAATGACGACCGCACCACGCGGGTGGGGCGCATCATCCGCCGGCTACGCATCGACGAGCTGCCGCAGTTGATCAACGTCTTCCTGGGCCAGATGAGTTTCGTCGGCCCGCGGCCGGAGCGGCCCTATTTCGTCCAAGAGCTGACCGCCCAGATCCCTTATTACAATGCCCGCCACAGCCTCAAACCGGGCATCACCGGCTGGGCCCAGGTGCGCTTTCCCTACGGCGCCAGCGTCGAGGACGCCATGGGCAAGCTGCAGTACGACCTGTACTACGTCAAGAACCACAGCCTATTCCTAGACCTCATGATCCTGCTTCTGACCGTACAGGTGGTGATCCTGGGCAAAGGCGCGCGCTAGGGTGATGCTCAACGCCGCGGTGGTCAGTCATGGCCTAGGGGCGCTGGCCTTCGGCGTCCTGGCGGGGCTTTTCTGGCGTCATGGCAGGCACCGCCGCGAGGCGCCGCCGCTCGCCCTGCCCGCCGCCGTCTCCACCGCCTGGCTCCTTGCGGCGAGCGCGCAAAGCGCCCTCGCTGCTGGCGGTGAGATCGTCGCCTTACTGGAACTGGCCCGCAACGCCGCCTGGCTCAGGTTCCTCGTCCTCAGCCTGCGCCAGCTCAAGCCCGATACGGCGCTCTCGCCCTGGCTTACGCAGATCATCCGCGGCGTCATGCTGTTGCTCGCCTCGGCCCTGGTCATGCAAGGCCTCCACCTGTTCTGGCCCAACCCCACGCTGACGTATGCGGGCTTCACCGTGCTGCCCGCCCTGCTTGCAGTGGCCGGCATGGTGCTGGTGGAGCAGTTCTACCGTAATGCTCGCACCCAGGACCGCTGGGGCATCAAATTCCTCTGCCTCGCCCTGGGCGGCATGTTCGCCTACGACTTCTACCTCTATTCCGAGGGCATGCTCTTTCGCCAGCTCTCGCCCGAGGTGTGGACGGCGCGCGGCGTGGTCAACGCCCTGCTGGCCCCCTTGATCTGGCTGTCCTACAACCGTCTCACCCAGTTCCTGCCGGTGGCCATCTCGCACCGCATGGTGTTCCACACCGTCACCCTGGTGGGGACCGGCGTCTATCTGCTGGCGATGGCCGCCGCCGGCTATTACATCCGCCTCTACGGCGGCGCGTGGGGCGCGCTGCTGCAATACGTCTTCCTGTTCGGCGCCGGCGTGCTGCTGCTGGTAGTGGTGTTCTCCGGTTCGGTGCGGGCGCGGCTGAAGGTCTTCCTGTCCAAGCACTTTTTCCGCTACCGCTACGACTACCGCGAGGAGTGGCTGCGCTTCACCCGGCTGCTCACCAGCGGGGAGCCCGGCCAGCAGGTGTGCGAGCGCTCGATCGAGGCGATCGCACACCTGGTCGACAGCCCAGCTGGGGTGTTGTGGTTACGCAAAGAGGATGGTGCCTTTCACCGGGCCGCCTACTGGAACTGGTCGGACCTCAGCGGCAGCCTTCCGGCCGATGCCCCGCTAGTACGCTTTCTCGAAGCGCGCCAGTGGGTGATCAATCTGGACGACGTCCGCGCCGACCCCAACAGCCTGGATGTCGACCTGCCAGACTGGATCGTGGGCAACCCGCGCGCCTGGCTGCTGATCCCCATGCTCTGGCACGACCGTCTGCTCGGCTTCATGGTCCTGCAACACTCACTCGGCAAGCTGCACTTCGATTGGGAGGTTAGCGACCTGCTCAAGACCGCGGCGCGCCAGGCCGCCACCAACCTGGCCCAGCTCCAGGCCGCCGAAGCGCTCACGGTGGCCCGTCAGTTCGAGTCCTTCAACCGTGCCACGGCCTTCGTCGTGCACGACATCAAGAACTTGGTGGCGCAGCTGTCCCTGCTGCTGGCCAACGCCCAACGGCACAAGCACAACCCCGAGTTCCAGGAGGACATGCTCGCCACCATTGAGAGCGCGGTGGCACGCATGAACCGCATGCTGGCCAAGCTGGCCGAACGCAAGGAGACGGCGAGTAACGGCGAGGTGGCACTCGCGGTCCTGCTGCAGGAGGTGATCGAGAGCAAAAAGGGCTATAGCCTAAAGCCCGTGCTGGAGGTGGTCGATCATGACCTGCGGGTGCAGGCGGACAAGGAAAGACTCGCCCGTGTCCTGGGACACCTGGTGCAGAACGCCATCGAGGCCACCCCTTACACCGGCCGCGTGGGTGTTAAACTGTGGCGCGAAGGGGGGTACGCCCACATCCTGGTAGAAGACACGGGCGTGGGCATGGACGCCGCCTTCATCCGCGATCGGCTGTTCAAGCCCTTCGTCTCCACCAAGGGCACGGGCATGGGTGTAGGCACCTACGAATGCAAGATGTATATCGAGGAACTGGGCGGCGACATCAGCGTGGACAGCGCGCCCGGCCGGGGTTCCCGGTTCGCGGTACGCCTGCCGCTGGTGGCTGAAGCGACACCCATGGAAAGCGGGCAGGCAGTATGAGCGCGCAGGCGAAGATCCTCCTGGTCGAGGACGACGTAGGGCTGCAGAAGCAGATCAAGTGGAGCCTCGACGGCTTCGAGGTGCTCACTGCCGCCGACCGCGAGACCGCGCTCAGCCTCTTGCGCCGCCACGAGCCCACTGTGGTCCTGCTCGACCTGGGCCTGCCGCCCGACCCGGATGGCGCCACCGAGGGGCTGGCGGCGCTGCAGCAGATCCTCGTCCTCGCCCCGGCCACCAAGGTTATCGTCGTCACCGGCAACCAGGATCGCGCCAACGCCGTGCAGGCCATCCGCCAAGGGGCCTTCGACTTCTATCAGAAACCTTTCGATGAGCAGATCCTGCGGATCATCATCGACCGGGCCCTGCGCGTGGCCGATCTGGAGCAGGAGAATCGGCGACTGATCCTGGCGCAGCGGGCCGAACCGCTCGCGGGGCTCATCACCGGCGACCCCGAGATGCTCAAGGTCTGCCGCACCATCGAAAAGGTCGCCGCAAGCGATGTCACCGTGCTGCTCCTGGGCGAGTCCGGTACTGGCAAGGAGCTCCTCGCACGCGGCCTGCACGCCCTCTCTCCCCGCGCCAAGGAACGCTTCGTCGCCATCAACTGCGCTGCCATCCCCGAGACCCTGCTGGAGAGCGAGCTCTTCGGCTATGAGAAGGGCGCCTTCACCGGCGCGACCAAACAGACCATCGGCAAGATCGAGTACGCGCACAAGGGCACCCTCTTCCTCGACGAGATCGGCGACCTGCCGCTCGCGCTGCAGTCCAAGTTGCTCAGATTCCTGCAGGAGCGGGTCATCGAACGCCTGGGCGGCCGCGGCGAAATCCCCGTGGATGTACGCGTGGTGGCTGCCACCCACCAAGACCTTCAGGCGCGCATCGCCAGCGGTCTGTTCCGCCAGGACCTCTACTACCGGCTGTCCGAGATCAGCGTGCACATCCCGCCCCTGCGCGAGCGGCAGGGCGACAAGAGCCTGCTTGCCCACGCCTTCATGGAGAAATATGCGCAGCTCAACAACCGGGGACTCCGCGGCTTCACCGCCGAGGCGCTGGCCGCCATCGAGGCCCACACCTGGCCGGGCAACGTGCGCGAGATCGAGAATACCATCAAGCGTGCCGTGATCATGGCCGAGGGCAGCCAGATCGGTCTGGCCGATCTAGGCCTGCCCGCGGCCGCCGTGCATGAGGAAACCCTCAATCTGCGCCACGTGCGTGACGAGGCCGAGCGCAACGCCGTCATCAAGGCGCTGGCCCGCGCCAACGGCAACGTGGCCCAGGCAGCGGAGCTGCTGGGTGTCTCGCGCCCCACCCTCTATGACCTGATGGGGCGGTTCGGGCTCAAGTGATATCGACCATGCGGCAATCTTACGCCGACATCCCTCTATCGAGAGAACCATGAACACGCCCAGGCCCCAACGTACCCGCCGTCGCAAGCTCCGCCTAAACCGCACCCATGCCCTGGTCGCCGCAGCCGTCATTGCCGCCCTGGGCCTGGCCGGCGGTGCCTACCACGTCCTCAGCCGGAAAGACCCCGCGGACTATCTCGAAGCAGCGCGCTCTCAGATCGCTCGCGGCGACCGCCAGGCCGCCATCATCGAACTGAAGAACGCCCTGCAACTCGCGCCCGAGGATGCGGCGCTACGCTACGAGCTTGGCAAGCTCTACGTCGCCAGCCAAGACTATGCTGCGGCGGAGAAGGAGCTCACACGCGCGCGCGACGGCGGCCACCGCGCCGACGACCTACCTGCCTTGCTTGCCCGCGCCCTGATCGGTCAGCATCAGCCCAAGCGCGTGCTGGATGAGATCCCCGTCCCCGAGGGAGCTCGGCCGGAGCTCGCAGCCCCCCTGCTCGCCCTGCGCGCGCGTGCCCAGCTCATGCTGGGCGACAAGTCGGCAGCGGAGCAGACCTTGCAAGAGGCCGACGCACGCCTGCCGGATCACCCCGAGACCCTGATCACCCGTGCGCAGATGGCACTCGCCAATGGCGAGCCCGCCCAAGCCCTGAGCCTCATCGACCGGGCCATCACCGCCGATGGCAAACGGGCGGATCTCTGGATGATGAAGGGCGACCTGCTGCGGCTCGACAAACAGACCGAGCCGGCCCTGGCCGCTCATCGCAAGGCGCTCGAACTCGACCCCGAGCAGATCGGCGCACACCTGGCCATCGCCCTGCTGCACCTCGAGCGCAACGAACTCGACCAGGCCCATGCCCAGATCGCCCAAGCCGAGAAGCTCGCCCCCCACCACCCCATGGCCCGCTATCTGGCGGCCGTCGTCGATTTCCGCCGCGGTCGCCACGAGGAAGCCAAGGCCAAGCTGCAGGAGGTGCTCAAGGTGGCGCCGGCTCTGCTGCCGGCCCAGTTGCTGGCCGGTGCGGTGGAGCTTGCGCTGGGCAACCGGCAGTCGGCCATTGGTCACCTGGGCAAGGTTCTAGAGCGGGTTCCTGATCATGCCTATGCGCGCAAACTCATGGCCGCGGCGATGCTCGGCGGCGGCCAATTGGACGAGGCGCAGCGCATGATCTCGGGCTTGGGGGATGAAGATCTGCTCGGCGCCGTTCTGCAGGGCGACATCGCCCTGCGCAAGCGTGACTTCGCTGCCGCCCGGCGTCACCTCGAACGGGCCACTGCCCTCGCTCCCGACAATGCAGAGCTGCTGATCGAGCTGGCACGCAGCCGCATGGGAAGTGGTGACCGCAGTGGGGCGATCGAGGCGCTCGAGCGCGCCGCCGAGGTCGACACCACCACTGGGCGTCCCGACGCCCTGCTGGTGCTTACCCACCTACGGGGCGGCCAAATCGATCAGGCCTTGGCAGCGGCCGAGCGCCTGATCCAGGAGCGGCCGCGCGACCCGCTCGGCCACCTGCTGCTAGCCCAGGTGCGTCTGGCCAAGCGCGACACCGCTGGCGCCAAGACGGCCCTCACT
The DNA here is from genome assembly GCA_937925755.1 of uncultured Burkholderiales bacterium. Taxonomy (GTDB): domain Bacteria; phylum Pseudomonadota; class Gammaproteobacteria; order Burkholderiales; family Thiobacillaceae; genus JANWZL01. Next base: position 17,639 of record CALAMX010000121.1, on the reverse strand, counting down.
GCAGCGCTCGAGCTGGACCCGGCCTATCTGCCCGCTGCAATCGAGCTGGCGCGGCTCGACTTGCAGGCCAACGACATCAGATCCGCTCGTGGCCGTTTCGAAGCAGTCCTGGCCAAGGCACCCAACAACAGCCGGGCCCTGATCGCCCTGGCCGGGCTGGCGGCCAGACAGAATGACGAGAAGGCCTATCTCGACTACCTGTCCCGCGCAAAACAGGCCAACCCCAAGGACCCGGCCGCGTACGAGCTGCTCGCCGCCCATTGGCTGCAGCGCCGAGCTGCCACCAAGGCCCTGGTCGAGGCCAAGGCCGGCCTCGACGCCACCGGTCAGGCTCGTCTTTATGACCTCCTGGGTGCGGCCCAGCTCATGCAGAACGACCGCGATGCCGCCCTGGCCACCTACCAGCAGTGGGCCAAGTCCGCGCCCGACAACCCCTTGGCGCATTTCCGCCTGGCACAGGTCCAACGCGCCCGAGGCGAGAGCCAGGCCGCTTTGCAGTCCCTGGACAGGGCATTGGCTATCAGTCCCGATGCGACCGACATCCTTGCCGTCAAGGCAGTGACCCTGGCCGAGGTCGGGCGCGTCGAGGAGGGTTTGCGCCTGGCGCGATCCCTGCAGGACAAGGCGCCGAAATCGCCGGTTGGCTGGGTAGCGGAGGGTGACATCCTGGCCCACACGAAGAAACCGGTCGCCGCCGCCGAGGTCTATGCCAAAGCGGCACACCTGGGCAACAGCGGAGCGATCGCTAGCCTGGCCTATCGCAGTTGGACGGCCGCCGGCCAGGTGCAGCAAGCAGACACGTTCATGCGGCAATGGCTCACGCAACGCCCGAATGACGCGATCGCCCGCCACACCTTTGCCGACGGCCTGCTCAAGCGTGGCAACCTACGCGAAGCGCAGACACACTACGAACACCTCTACAAGGCCAATGCCAAAGATCTGGTCGCCGCCAACAACCTGGCCTGGATCTATGGCGAACTCAAAGACCCGCGGGCGCTACCCCAGGCGGAGGCAGCCCATGCCCTGGCACCCGAGCATCCCTCCACGCTCGACACCCTAGGCTGGATCCTGGTCAACCAGGGCCAGGTGCAACGCGGCATGGCCCTGTTGGAAAAGGCGCACAAACGCGTACCCGACTCCGCGCCGATACTCTGGCACTACGCCGCGGCCCTGGCGAGATCTGGGGAACGCGACCTGGCGATGGCCAAACTGGAAGGGCTGTTGGACAGCAAGATCGAGTTCGCCGAACGGCAGCAAGCCGAGGCATTGTGGCGGCAGCTCAAGCAGGCCCGCTGACCAGAGCGACGATCTTCCAGGTGACAGTCGATTTGGCCATGGCATACACGATCCCGGGCGAAACCACGTCCATCCACTCGGGCGTGGGTCAGCGTGCGATCGAGTGTGGGATGTACCGTCTGTATCTACCCGATCGGTCTGACCCGTAGTGATTCCTTCCGTCTGGCTTGCCGACCTCGGGATGGCATGGCGCAATGTCGTGCGTCAACGCCGACGCAGTGCCGTGGCACTGCTCGCCATCGGCTTCGGCGTCGTCGCCATGATGCTTGCGACGGGTTACATCGAGTGGATCTTCTGGGCCAACCGCGAGGGCTTGGCCGTCAATCAGCTTGGCCACATCCAAATCACCAGACCGGGCTATCACGAGAAAGGCCAGGCCGACCCCGCTGCCTTTTTGATCCCGGACGATGCGTCGGTGCCCGCAGTGCTTGCCGGCACCCCGGGGGTGCGTTCCGTCGCCCAGCGCATCGTCTTCAACGGCCTCATCAGCCACGAGGACAGCACCCTGTCCTTTATCGGCGAGGGTGTGGACCCCGCCAAGGACCCATATGCCCGCAATCTCAGCATCGTCGCCGGCGAGCCACTCTCAGCCCAGGATCCCAAAGGCATGCTGCTAGGTTTCGGTCTGGCTGCCAACCTGGGCGTCAAGACCGGCGATACCGTGGTGCTCCTGGCCAATACCGCGACGGGCGGCATCAACGCCGTGGAGGGCCATGTGCGGGGACTGGCCGCCACGAACCTGAAGGCCTATGACGACGTCATGCTGCGCGTGCCGCTCGCCACCGCCCGTGAGCTGCTGCGCCTGCGGGGCGCGCATCTGTGGGTGGTTTCCCTGCACAGGACCGAGCTGACCGACTCGGTCACCGCCCGCCTGCGCGCGGAGCCGGCCTTGCGTCCTTACGCCGTCGTACCCTGGAGTGAACTGGCGGATTTCTACAACAAGACGGTCGCCCTCTTTTCCAGACAGATGGGGGTGGTCAGGCTGATCATCGCCGTGATCATCGTCTTGAGCATCAGCAACACCATGATGATGAGCGTCATGGAACGCACGCGTGAGATCGGCACGGCCATGGCCCTGGGGCTGAGGCGCCAGCACATCCTGCGCCTCTTCCTGATCGAGGGAACCCTGCTCGGGGCACTGGGTGGGCTGATCGGCATCAGTGTGGGTTTTCTGCTCGCCAGTGCGATCTCGGCCATCGGTATCCCCATGCCGCCCGCTCCGGGCATGTCGCGCGGTTTCGTCGCCAGCATCCTGATCACCCCTGCGATTGCCCGCGATGCCCTGCTGCTGGCCATCTCCACCACCCTGATCGCCAGTATCTATCCCGCCTGGCGTGCCTCGCGGCTCGACATCGTCGACGCCTTGCGCCACAACCGTTGAGGGCTTGACCGCATGTGGAAGCTCGCCCTGCGCAACGTGCTGCGACACAAGGCCCGCAGCGCCTTCACCCTTCTGGCCATCGGCGCCGGGGTGGTGGGCCTCATCCTGAGTGGCGGGTTCGTACAGGACATCTTCGTGCAGCTCGGTGAGACGCTGATCCACTCCCAATCCGGTCATCTGCAGGTCAGTCGCTCCGGTTACCACGAGAAGGGGGCGCGCAGCCCGGAGAAGTATCTGTTGGAGGATGACGACGAGCTGCGTCGATCGATCGCCTCACTACCGCAGGTCGAGGACGTCATGGGGCGTGTCTTTTTCTCCGGACTGCTCAACAACGGCCGCTCCGACCTGCCCATCATCGGCGAAGGCGTGGAACCGGACAGGGAACGCCGTCTGGGCAGCAATCTGCGCATCACCGCCGGCCGGCAACTGCAGGATGGCGACGCCGGCGGCGCACTGCTCGGGCAGGGGCTCGCCCAAGCCCTGCAACTGAAGCCCGGCGAGCGGGCCACCCTGCTGCTCAATACCGCCGGCGGCGCCATCAACAGCCTGGATGTCGAGGTCGTCGGCGTGTTCCAGTCCTTCTCCAAGGACTATGATGCCCGCGCCGTGCGCATCCCGCTCGCCACCGCCCAAGACCTACTCGCCACCACGGGGGTCAATACCCTGGTGATCTCTCTGCGGCGCACGGAGGAGACCGACCGCGTGCAGCGGCTGCTCGACGAACGCCTGGCCGGGCAGGGGCTGGAGGTGAAGAACTGGCGCGAGCTGAACGACTTCTATGCCAAGACCGTGACCCTTTATGAGGTCCAATTCGGGGCCCTGCGCCTGATCATCCTACTCATGGTCCTACTGTCGGTGGCCAACAGCGTCAACATGAGCGTCTTCGAGCGGGTGGCCGAATTCGGCACCATGATGGCGCTGGGTAACCGCAGCCGCGACGTCTTCCGGCTCATTCTGGCCGAGAACTGTCTGCTCGGGATGGCCGGGGCGGGTCTGGGCGTGGCGCTGGGCGTGATCCTGGCGCTCACCCTCTCGGCCGTGGGCATCCCCATGCCGCCGCCGCCCAACTCCGACCTGCCCTATACGGCGCGTATCACGCTCACACCCGCTGTGGTCGTGAGCGCCTTCGCCATCGGTCTCGTCGCCACGGTCGGCGCCGCCCTGTTTCCGGCCCTCAAGGTCCGCCGCATACCGCTGGTGGACGCCCTGCGGCAAGCGGTCTGAAGGCGGCCCGCCAGCGGCCGGACCCTGGCCCCACGTCATCCATGCCACCCCGTCGGGCGCGAGCCTGACGGCGGTCAGAAGTCGTAACGCAGATCGGCATAGACCCTATCCTGCCGGTCGTATTGCCCGAACAGGCCGGTGGGTGGGCCGCCGAAGACGTCCAGCCCAAGGCTCAACTTCAGGTTGGGGCGGGCCTTCCAGTGGGCCTTGGCGCGCAGCAGCCAATCGCTGCGGTTCAGGCTATGGATGAGGAGGGCCTCCGCCTCCCAGTTATTGGTCAGCTTGCGGTTGGCTAGCAGGGAGAGGCCGTTTTCGAAGCGGTCCGGCACGATGTCGGGGTGATGGTCGAAGAAGACCCTCTGGAAAAGCTGGGTGTTCACGCGCGTGTCGGCATCGGGGTTGAAATCCAACCCCACCACCCAGTCCAGGTTGTTCTGTTTGACGACACCGTCGCTGTCGCTCGTGTCGACGACGTTGTAGTGCCGACCCTGGGTGTAGACGATCTCCGCCTTGAGGACCAAGTCCACCAGGTCCTTGGCCAGGGTCCCCCCCAGCTGCCGGATGCGATCGTGCCGCGGCGTGAAGGTATAGACCTGGGGTACCGACGGCACTACCGGGTCGCGGTAGAGGGTGGCGGCGCTGTTCATGCTCGAGTAGAAGAAACCGGAGAGGTCCCAGCCCTGGACGAGCCGCGACACTCTGGCCCCAAAATTGGTGTGGGCCAGTCTGCGCGAGGGCTTCACCTCGCCCCGGATCACGGGGAGGCCAGGCGGGCTGGCGGGATAGGGATAGAAATCGGCGCCCCGGCCGCTCTGGCCGAAGTCCGCCGGCCGTCCTACCTTGTCGTAGCTGGGGTAGGGGATCCACAAAAGCTCCGCATGCCAGCCATCCTGGAAATACTCGCCGCGCAGCGCCCACTGCGGGATGCGCAGGCTCTCGAAATCCGGCAGGATGAATTCGCGCAGGTCCTTGGCCGAGACCACGTCGGCGAAGAACAGCCCGACCATCTCCCCCCAGACGACGTGCTGGCGTCCAATACGCCACTCCCAGTCACCGGCGGGCAGGTCCAGGTAGGTCTCGCGGAGCTGGAATTCCAGACGCTGGTCCTTGCGCACCGCGGATTGGTAATGATCGGTGAGATCGAAGACCGCGTCGTAGTCGAGCCGGCCGCTCGCCTTCCACTGCAACGCGCCGCCCAGATGCCCCCTGCCCGCGAGCTCCACACGCCCTGCCAACTTGGACCAATGCTCCGGACGCCCGTAGGTGTAGGCCAGCCGGGTCAGGACATGTCCCTGCCAGCGCGTCCCGGCCTTGTCCGCTTTCGCATCGGTCCCGGAGTCCGCGCGGGGAGCCGGCAAGCCAGCGCCCGCAACCGCCTTTTCCTCCCTGGGTTCAAGACCGAACAAGGCATCACGCGTTCCCGGCTCGGTCGGCAGCGGACGTATTACCTCCGGCTCGGCAGCGGGCTTGCCCTGGCTGCTGCCCTCTGCGGCCTGCATCGCCTTCCCGTCCAGACCGAAAAGCGCATCCCTGCTCTGCGGCGACTCGGAACCGGGTTTCGCTGTCTTCTCTGCTTCAGGGCCCAGGTCGAACAAGGCCTCCCTGGACATGGGCAGCGCGCCGTCTGCCGCCGCCACGATCGCGGCCTTCTTCTTCCCCACCGGGGCGCCCTGGGCCGTTGCGGCATGCATTGCGGCGAGGATCAAGGTGGCCATCGAAACGGCGTAGAACGGCTGCATCCACTTGGGCTTCATGGCCTGACCTTTCCTGTCTGTTCGTGCCGCATGTCGCTCGGCCTGACGGCACGCCAATGCTCGTCTGTCTTCATGGCCAGCATGGTAATACGCCCATCCTCGATGCGGATGAGACGGTCGGCCATGGCCATGACGTGGCGGTCGTGAGTGGAGAAGATGAAGGTGGTCCCATAGTTGCGGTTGAGGGACTTCATCAGGTCCAGGATGTCCTGACCGGTCTTACGGTCCAGGTTAGCGGTCGGCTCGTCGGCCAGGATCAGCCGGGGCTCGATCGCCAGGGCGCGGGCGATGGCCACCCGCTGCCGCTGCCCGCCGGAGAGCTGGTTCGGCAGGTGATGGGCATGGCGTTCCAGGCCGACGATGGCGAGGTATTTGCGCACGCGCGCCCGGCGCTCGGCGCGGCCGATCTCCGGCCGCTGCAGCAGGGGGTATTCCACGTTCTCGGCGGCCGTCAGCACCGGAAAGAGGTTGAAGGTCTGGAAGATGAAGCCTATGCTGCGGGCACGCAGATCGGCCAGTTCGTCGGGCGAGCGGCCGCTGACCTCCTGTCCGTCGATGTACACCTTCCCCTGGGTGGGCGTATCGATGCAGCCGATGATGTTGAGCAAGGTGGTCTTGCCGCTGCCCGAAGGGCCGGCGATGGCCAGGAAGACCCCCTCCTCGATGGCCAGTGTGATATCGTTCAGGGCAAACACCTGCTGCTCGCCCAGCAGGTACACCTTGCTCACCCCCTCGACACGGACCAGGCTCATGTGCGGATACCCACGCTATCGACGGTGAAGGACAGGCTGATGCATGTGCTGAAGAGGTTGTTTGCTCTGACCCTGGGTTTATCGATGGCCCTGATGCCTGCGCTTGGCCTGGCACAGGAGACGGTCAGCGGGGACGAGGCGCAGGCGCGCGAAATCCTGGCCCGAGCCGATGAGATCCGCTTCCCCACGGAAGGCTTCCAGGTGGACGTCGAGATCACCAGTACCTCACCGAATGCCGAGCCTGAGACACGCAAATACCGTGTGTTGTCCAAGGGCAACGAAAACACGGTGGTGATGATACTCGAACCCGCCTCGGAGCGGGGCCAGATCATGCTCATGAAAGGGCGCGACCTCTGGGTCTTCATGCCCGACGTCGCGCAACCCATCCGTCTGGGGCTGGCCCAGCGCCTCACCGGCCAGGTCGCCAATGGCGACATCGCCCGCGCCAACTTCAGCGGCGACTATACCCCACGCATCCTCAGGACCGAGCGCGTGGAGGGTCAGGAACACTACGTGCTAGAGCTCACCGCAGTGGACCGTGGGGTCACCTACCATCGCGTCCTGCTCTGGGTGAACAAGGCCAATTACCGGCCGTACAAGGCCGAGTTCTATTCCCTGTCCAACCGTCTGCTCAAGACCTGCCTCTATCAGGACTTCAGGCCCATGGCCGGCCGTGTACGGCCGACCCGGCTGGTCATGGAGGACGCCCTCAAGCCCGGTCATGTCTCCATTCTGCAATACGGCCAGATGCGCCTGCGCGACCTGCCCGACCGCGTCTTTACCAAGGAATACCTCAAGCGACTGCAGTGATGCGGCCATCGATGTCCGATCACGGCACAACGCGCTCGCCCGTTGCGGCGCATGACGGAAAACGTCCGGATTGGAGTGCAGCCGGGAAAATGCCGATAACCCGCCAAGCCACCCGGCTCCGGACCACGGGCTGGCCACCATGCCAGGGAGGGATCTGTTTTGCTCAAACGCCGCCACGCCTTCGAATTCTGTGACCTGCCTTGGATCCCGGCCCTGTTCCGGGAAGGCTTCATGGATTGTCTGAACAACATCCACAGGCTCTTCGAGCCCTACCGCCACATCGCGCCCCTCATCCAGACCTGGGCCGCCAGCCTCGGCGCGACCGAGATCCTGGACATCGGCTCGGGCGGTGGCGCACAGGTGGCCACCCTGCTCAAATATTTGGACGGCAAAGGCGCGCCCCGTTTCGTCCTCTCCGACCTCTACCCCCAGCCCGCGGCCTACCAGGCACTGCAGACCCGTTTCGGCGCCGAGCGCCTGGGCTACCTGGAAGGGCCGGTCCCCATCGCCCGATTGCCGGCGGAATACAGGGTGCTGACCATCTTCAGCGCCTTCCATCACCTGCCGCCCCAAGCCGCCGCCGCGCTGCTGGAAGAGGTGGTCGCCCACCGCGACGGCCTCTGCATCGTGGAATTCACCCGCCGCACCCCACTGGACCTCCTGTCCATGCTCCCCGCCTTCTTCATCAACATGCTGGCGCCACTGACCGCCGAGCGTTTCCGCTTCGGCAAGCTCTTGTGGGGCACACTCATCCCCGTGATCCCCACCATGGTCTGCTACGACGGCTTCGTCAGCGCCCTGCGCAGCTACACGGCGCAGGAGCTCCTCGACCTACTGCCGGCCGGGACCCAGGAGCGGTTCGAGGTCCGCTATGGGGAGGTGCCCTGGGGGCGATTGCCTTTTTCCAAAGCCAGTTATTTCATACTCTCGCGCAAGGATCGGCGGCAATCCGCCGCTACTGCCTGAACCGGCCGCGGTCTTCGTATCCCCCGTCCAACCATTGACTCCGACGACCTCCCAGCCATGAAACTTCAGTCCTCTCGTCGCCTATTTCAGCTCACCGCCCTGACCTTCGCGCTGGCCGCCTGCGAGGCCCATTACACCGCCGAGGAACACCTGCGCCGCGCCCAGGAGGCCGAGGCCAAGGGCGACCTGCAGGCGAGCCTGATCGAGCTGAAGAACGCGGCGCAGAAGGACCCCCAAAACGCCCAGGCACGACTCCAGTTGGCTCGCCACTACATCAAGGCCGGCCAGGGGGCGGACGCCGAGAAGGAAATCAAGCGCGCGCGCGAACTGGGGATGGACTGGGAGGCCCTCAAACCCCTCCATGCCGATGCCTTGCTGCTGCAAGGCGAGTACCAGCGCGTGCTGGATGAGGTGAGCGCCGGCATCGCCACCGGCCGTGCCGAGCGCGCCCGTATCCTGCGCGCCCAGGGCGACGCCCGGCTGGGCCTCAACCAGGCCGATCAGGGGTGTCCGCTCTACCAGGAGGCCCTCAAACTGGACCCCAAACATGCCGAGGCCTACTGGGGCCTGTCGCGCTGCGCCCTCATCGAGCGCAAGCCCGAGCAGGCCAAGGCTCACCTGCAGGCGGCCCTCCAGGCCGTGCCCGACCACCCCGGCAGCTGGCTCAGGCTGGGTGACCTGGAACGCGGTTTGGGCAACACGGAGGCGGCCCTCCAGGCCTACACCAGCGCGCTCAAATACGATCCCAGGAACAGACAGGTCCTCCTGAGCCGTGGCCAGCTCTACGCCCTCGACGGCAAGACCAAGCCGGCCCAGGACGATCTCGCCGCACTCGAGAGGCTGGCGCCCAGCTACTACGGCACCCACTTCCTGGCGGCGCTGCTCGCCTACGCCGCCGGCAAGATCGATCCTGCCCTGGATGCCGTCCAGCGCGCCCTCAAGGCACAGCCGGGCTACCTACCAGCCGTACTGCTGCTCGCCCAGCTCCAATACGACAAGGGCCAGCTCCAGTCCGCGGTGAGCACGCTCAACGCCTTCATCCAGGCCGTGCCCGGGCACATCGAGGCACGCAAGCTGCTGGCCGCCGCCTACATCCGGCTCAACGACTCGGGGCGCGCCCTGGAGCTACTCCGGCCGCTGCTCGCCGCCAACCCCAAGGATGCCTCGCTCCTCGCCCTGGCCGGCGAGGCGTATCTACGCCGCGACGACCCCATCGCGGCGCGCGAGCTCTACGCCCAGGCCGCCTCCAGCGCCCCGGACAGCCCTGTCCTTGCGATGAAACTGGGCCTGAGCGCGCTGGCCGCCGGCGACGAGGCGCAAGGCGTGCGCACCCTGGAGAGCGCCGCCCGCAGCAGCAAAAACCCCCTGCCGGACCTCGCCCTCGCCTATCATTTCCTGGCCGGCAACCGCTTCGATCAGGCCCTCGCCATCCTCACCGAGGTGGAAGGCAAGCTGCCCAACAATCCCGGTGTGCATAACCTCAAGGGCATGGCCTACACGGGTATGAACGACCTCGTGCGTGCGCGCCAGAGCTTCGAGCGCGCCTTGGCCATCCGGCCCGACCTGGTCTCTGCCGCCCTGCGCCTGGCCAGCCTCGACCTGCGTGAGAACAAACCCGAGCAGGCGCGCGCCCGCTACGAGGGCATCCTCAAACGCGACAAGGGCAATGTGCCGGCCTTGGTCGGCCTGGCAGAGTTGGCCGCGCTACAGAACAGGGAGAAGGATTACCTCGCGCGGCTGGAGGAGGCCGTCAAGGCCGACCCGTCCGCCATCGTCCCGCGTGCCATGCTGGCCGACTATTACATCGGCAAGAAACAGCCGCAGCAGGCCCTCAGCCACGCACGCGAAGCGGCGCAGCGCAACCCCAGCCGGCCCGAGGCCCTGGCACTGCTGGGCAAGATCCAGCTGGCGGCGGGCGAGCGACAAAACGCCCTGACCACCTATAACAAGCTCATCGCCTTGGTCCCCGACGCCGCCGAGGCCCACTACCAGATGGCCCAGGCGCAGGCCGCCGTCAATGACGAGAAGGCGGTGCGCGCCAGCCTGACCAAGGCCCTGGAGCTCGATGCCAACCACCTGGGCGCACGGGTGGCCCTGTCAAGGCTGGAGGCGCGCACCGGCAGGACGGCGGAGGCCCTGCGTCAGGCGCGCGAGGTCCAGGCCCGCTTGTCCCAATCGCCCTTGGGCTACGAGCTGGAAGGTGACGCCTTTTGGTTCGCCAAACGTCCGGCCGAGGCGGCGGCGGCCTATGCCCAGGCCCTGGCGCGCGACGGCCAGGACGCCCTGGCCATCAAACTGCACCGCGCCTGGCTGCGCGCCGGCCAGGCGGCGAAGGCCGACGCCGGACTCCAGGACTGGCTGCGGACGCGGCCGCAGGCCTACGCGGTGCGCGCCTACCTGGCCGAGAGTTACCTGCAGCGCGGCCTCAGGGCCGAGGCCCGGCGCGAGTACGAGACCCTGCTCGCGACCCGCCCCAACGACGCCTCCGTCCTCAACAACCTGGCCCTGATCTACGAGGCCTTGGGTGAGCCCCGCGCGCTCGAGCTCGCCGAGCGCGCCTACACGGCACAGCCCAATGACCCGACCATTGCCGACACCCTGGGCTGGCTCCTCACCCGCCAGGGGCAGACCGAACGCGGCCTCAAGCTGCTGGAACAGGCCCACGCCGCCGATACGCAAAACCCCGAGGTGCGCTACCACTACGCCTATGCCCTGCACCAGGCCGGCAAGAACGCCCAGGCCCGCCAGGTGCTCGCCCCCTTGGAGCGGGCGAAGCTGCCAGCCGAACTGCAGGAAGGCGTGCGTCAGCTCATTCGGCAACTCCCCTGACGAAGACCCGTCCTCCAGGGAGGCATCTGGCGACGTCTCCCCCGTCGTGTGCGGGCGTGGGGGCGTGCGTTGCCCTGGAGGAGGCGCCCACCCTGACTTGCAGGCATCCTATTGCGGTCGCCGTCAGAAAGAGAAAACCCCCTCCGGGGAGGGGGTTGGTCTTCCGGCTGAAGCCGGCGTGCGACTCAGCCCTGGCGGCGGCGCAGCAGGCCCAGGCCCATGAGGCCCATGCCGAGCAGGGCAAGGGTGGCTGGCTCTGGCACCAGCTTGCTGGCGTCGATGTCGTCGCGGGCGATGGCGCCATTCTCAAGGCCCGTCCCACCAAGGATCGACCCAGATACGGTTACCTGAACACAGCCGTCTGCCATGCCGTAGCCGGCGCCTACGCAATGATTACCCGTTATTTTGTGTTTGAAAAGAACCGGTTCGACGATGTTGTACAGGTTGCTCAAACGGGCCGTGAATGAAGCGAACTTGGTGTCGGCGTCACCGCCAGCGACGTCTCCATAGGTGGGGATAGGATCCAATGGATTGGCGATGAAAGCGATCCACGAATTGTCTGGATCGGCGCGGTCAGTCGGGTCCACACCCCACATGCCATCCACCTGGAACAAGGTGCCCAGGCTGGCCTCCTTCAGGCAGTCCGCCAGGCTCGTGCAGTTGGTGGTCGTGCCATAGATGGGGTCGGCGGCATCAAGTATCAGGTTCCGATCGGTGATCGATGGATCTGTGCCGTTCGTCGTGCTGTTCAGCCACATGGCGGCCATGGCGCCACCACCGGCATAGCCGCCGACCACGCCCGGGTGACCGGCAAGGGCCAGGATGCTGTTCATGCCGCCGGTGTAAGGGGCGAAACTCCATAACGGGTTCGAACCGGGATTATCAGTGACGAGCTGGATCACCGAGACGCCGGTGAGTTCCATTCCGGGCGGGATGAGGCTCTTGCCGGGGCCGCCGCTAAGGGGCAGGGCGGAGGCGGTCGGCATCTCGAAGACGCTGACGAAGATGTCGCCTATCTGCGCAGGGCCTGTGCTCACGAGATCATAACCGCCACCAGCCTTCTCACGCAGGATGAAGTCGATGGAGTCGTCCTGGAATCTCCACTTCTGGATAGCGCCTGCCTGGGCGGTGGCGCCCATGAGCCCCAGGCCGATGATGGCCACGAGTTGTTTCAGTTTCATGGTTTTGCTCCTGTGGTCTATGAGGATATGGGCGTTGTAATCCGCCGCAGTCTGACCTAAGCAGGTAGCATGCCAGGTCTGGTCACAAAACCATAAAGATATGATATATAAGCATTTTTTTGTGGATGCGGGGGCATAGGGGCGGACAGGGCAGGCCAAGCTGCGGGCGGAGTGTAAAAAAAACCGACGCCATTTCCCGGCGCCTGGCCCCCCGTCCCTGCCGGGATCCACCCCCTGCGTCGCCATGAGCAGGCTTGTCAGAGCACAATGCCTTGATAGGCAAGGGCTTTCGGCAAGGCCGTCGCAGTGCGCCGGGTGTAAAAAAAACCGACACTCAGGCCGCTGTCGCGCGTCGGGCCAGCAGGCGTTTGGCGAAGTGGAACTTGAGTCGCTGCAGTGGCCCGCGGTTGCCCCAGGGCAGGCGCCCCACGGCCAGGCGGCCGCGGTAGGCGTCGTATTGCTGATACCAGGGGGCGGGACGCACGCGCCCGCGACCGAGCAGGAGTTTCAGCACCTCGGCGGCGGCGATACCGGCGCACAACTGCACCGCCAGGGCCAACGAAGGGCCGCGCCGGTTGGCCAGGTCGACGTAGCGGCGGTCGATGTAGGGCATGTGTAGCGCCGCCGGGGCGGTGCCGACGATGAACAGGACGTAGCGCTCGAAGTCGTTGCGCGCCAGGTCCATGGCGAAGTAGTCGTGCCAGGACATGCCGCCGGGCATGAAGACCAGACTCGCCGCGCTCGCCCCGACCGGACCCACCGCCACCACCGGCACGCCGCGCCGCCGGGCCTCGGCATAGAACAGGGCGCGCACGTCCACGGCGGTGAAGTCGAGCCCGTCCAGGGCCACGTCCACCCCGTCGAGGAAGGCGGCGAGGTTGTCTGGCGCAAGCCCTTGGGGATAGACCTCCACCTCCGCCTCCGGGTTGATGTCCAGCGCCATCGCACGCATCACCTCGACCTTGGGTCGGTCCAGGGTGGACATGAAGGCACCGGCCTGGCGGTTGAAATTGGCCAGTTCGAAGTGGTCGGGGTCGGCCAGGCGGAAGCGGCCCACGCCCATGCGCGCCAGGGTGAGGAGGTGGATGCCGCCCACCCCGCCCAGGCCGGCGATGGCCACGCGGCTGCGGCGCAGCCGCTCCTGCTCCTCAGGGTTGACGAGGCCTAGGTTGCGGCAGAAGGCGGTGGCGTAGTCGAAGGCAGGATTCATGCGTTCAGCGCCCTGGCCGCCACCTCATTTCACGCCGATCAGCACGCCGTGGTCCTTGGGCAGGACGTGCCGCTCGGTGGGGGTGAAACCGGCGTCGATCAGGTGCTGCTCGTGCTCGCCCCAGGAGTACATCATGCCCTCGCCGGTGGCGACGGTGAGGAAATAGGGCGAACCAAGGGCTGCGCTCATGGGGCCGACCTCGTCGTCGTCGCCCATCATGTTGAAGATGATCACCTTGCCGCCCGGCGGCAGGGCTTCATAGGCCTTTCTGAGCAGCGCGGTGTCGCGCGCGTGCGACCAGATCGGCATCATGTGGCCGAAGAAGACGGCGTCGATGCCGCCGGGGAAAGGATCGACGAAGAAGTCGCCGGGGTGGGTGAAGATGTTGGCCGCGAGGCCCGCCTGGGCGACCTTTTCCCTGGCCTTGTCGCAGGCCACCGGCCCGTCGAAGATGGTGACCTTGAGCCGGGGATGGGCCCGCACCAAGGCGATGGCGTTGGTGCCGTCGCCGCCGCCGGCATCGACCATGTGCTCGATCTGGTCGAACACCTTCAGCTCGGCCAGGGCGCGGTTGGCGGCGCTCGACAGGCTGCTCATGGCGTCGTGAAAGACCTTGGCGATGAAAGGGTCATGCGGCAGGCGGTGGTAGATGTTGTCGGCGTCGCCTTTGAAGTGACGAAGCCCCACGTTCTTGTTTTGTTTCAGGGAGTCGACGAAATCGACCAGGGCGGGATAGACGATGTAGCGCTGCCAGCCGAGCACGTCGATCATGTTCTCGGGGCTCGAGCGCGTGAGCAGGCGCTCGACGAGGGGGGCGTTGCGGAAGCGCTCGCCCTCCTTTTGCACCAGGCGCAGGGCAGCCAGGCCGGTCATCAGGATGCGCGCCGGCTGCGCCTCGAGACCGATGCGCTGTGCGATCTCGTCGCGCGTCAGGTTCGGCGCCTTGGACAGGACATCGAACACCCCGAGCTGCACACCGGCCCAGAGCAGATGGAAAGCGGTGTGTCCGCAGGCGAGCAGGACCAATTGGTCGAAATCGAGTTCGTCTTGCATGTTCATCTCCAGGTTGATGACGCGGTGGCGCGGTCGGGCTCGGGTCGAGTCTCGCCGCCAGCCTTCTGTAGCCGTTTAACGGCAGCGCCCGCCCTCGACTTGAATCTGCCGGTCATGTGCGTGGGCAAAGATGGGCAGCGAGTGGCTTGCGGCCCGTGCGCACCGGCATGGGGGGGGCGTGTCCCAGCCTGAAGAGCATGACCGGAAGCACACCGGGCAAGAGGTCCTGCCAGCCCTGGCGCAGTCGCCGGCACAACGCCTGGGGCACGGATTCGGCCACGGCCCCCTCCAGCGCATAGAGGGCCGAGGCGGGCATGGGCTGCAGCGCCAGACCGAGCGCCGTGACGCGCAGCCAGAGGTTCTGGAAGCTGCGACCGGCGGCGATGACGGCCGCGTCGTCGAGCCTGTCGACGGCGATGACGCCCAGATGGGGCGCCAGCCAGCAGGGTAGCCAGGCGGCGCGCAAGCCGAGCAGCCAGTGCATGCCGAACAGGTTGGCCAGCCGCATCAGCGGCCAGTGACGCATCTGCTTGAAAGCGGGTCTGAACGGTCTTTCCACCCCAAGGGCGCCGGGCGGCAGCCCCTCGTCGCTGGCGGCCTCCCAGCCGACATCGAAACGGATGCCGGAGAACAGGTCGGCGTGCAGGGCACGATTGCGGAAGCGCTCGGTCTCCGCCCGGCGGATGAGCCGAAGTGCCGTTGCCCGCGCCCGACCGGCGTTGAACCAATGCAGATGGCAGCGCGGCTGTAGGGCCGCCTGCAGGTCTGACATCTCCGTCGGGGTCAGCGGCGGGCCGCGAAAGACGAGCCGGCGGTTGGTGGTGCGCCGCGGGATCTGCTGCCAAAGCGCTTCCGCCCGAGTCGCCGCCGTTTGCCACGTGATCCGGCAGACGAGCTCGGGCGGTGCGGGCTCGGGAAACGAGTGGATTACGGCCGCCCTACCATGCGGGGCGGCCGCCAGGTGCATGTTTTCCACGATGGCCCCGAGCGAGAGCAGGTCCAGCACGCGACGGTAACCGCCGGCAGGGGGCAGGGACCCCTCGCGGTACCAAACGAGGACCGCTTCCGCAACGGGCTCGAAACAGAAGCGCGCGTGATTGTCCGCCGAGGGGGCGAGGACGCCGGCCTGGAGCACGCCCCGGAGCCATTCGGCAAGCGGTGCCGCGGCTGTGCAGGTGGTCTCGAGATCGCCCTCGGCCATGTCTAGCCGGTCCGCTCGCCGTCAAGCAAGCCGCGCGCGATTTCACGGTCCTTGTTGGGCGAGAAGAAATAGGGGTAGAGCATCTTGACCTGCTTGGCGAGCTCGGGTCGGCCGCCGTAAGCCTCGATCCAGCCGTCGACGCGCTCCGCCTCCAGCCAGAGCAGCATGGCCGGGGCGTTGACGCGGGCGCAATGGCGCTGCGGGCCGTATTCAACGAAGCCGAGCATGCGCTTGTAGAAGTCGACGTGGTCCGGGTTGACCTCGATCACCATGTCCGTGTAGCGCCACAGCCGGCGCAGGTGGATGTAGGCGATGTGGAAGAGCGAGGCGAGTACCTGTTTGGAGGCGCGTTTGGTGTCCACCGCCAGCTTGGTGAATTCCGCCACCTTGCGTCCCTCGGCGCGCAGCCGGTCGATCTCGGCGCGGTACAACTCATCGGCGTAGAGGCCTTGGCCGACGTCCAGGCCGACGGTCAGCGTGCCCACGACCTGCTCGTTGAGGTAGGACAGCAGGGTGATCTCGGCCGGACAGCCCTTGTGGATGGTACCAGTAGTCGCGACATAACCGGCCTCGGTGTAGCGCTTCTTGACCAGGAAACTGGCCTGCTGCCGCCGCTCGTCACTGTAGGCGAAGCGGATCTTGAACTCGTCCTCGGGCGTGCGCTCGATGCGCGTGATGAGTCGGTTGCTGTCGCACCCACTGCCCTTGCGTAAGGGGTAGGGCGAGCGAAAGGCAACGATGGTACGGCTCCAACTGGCGCTAGAGCGCCGGATGCGCTCCATCAGGCCCATGGGATTGGATTAGAACCTCTTATGGATTGCGCTGGTGATTTAATAGTAGAGAGTATAAGGTTTTGTGACAGCACCCTACAATTTACGAGTCTGATCAAAAACCATGACCCCGATGGTAGAGCCCGAGGACACACATGCCCGCTTCTACGTCCACCACCGCGCCGAGGTCGAGCGCATCCTGCGCGAAGTGATGACGGCGCGCGCCCTCGTCTCGGCCTACCCGACGGATGGGCGCGGCCGTCTGCTCACCACCGTGGTGGCGGTCGACGCCCAGGCCCTCTGCCTGGAATGCGGCCCGGATGCCGAGATGAACGCGCGCCTGACGAGTGGTCGGCCGGTGAACCTGGACACCACCCATGATGGGGTACGGGTGCAGTTCAGCCTGCCGGCCATGCACCAGGTCTGGCAGGCGGGGCAGTGTGTGCTGTGTGCGCCGCTGCCGCGCGAGCTGCTGCGCCTGCAGCGCCGTGCTTACTACCGTCTCGCGACATCGCTGGCCAATCCGATCAAATGTCGCATCGACACCGGGCAGGGGGTGGTCGATGCGACCGTGGTGGACCTGAGCGTGGGCGGGGTGGGCATCCTCGCCTATCCGCCGATGGCCCCCCTCGAGGTGGGGCGGGTCTATCCGCACACCCGTCTGAGCCTGCCGGGGTTGGAGGCGTTCGAGTTGAGCCTGGCGGTGCGCTGCCTGTTCGAGATCACCCTGCGCAACGGGCGCCGCTCGCACCGCGCCGGCTGCCAGTTCATCGCCCTGCCGCCGGGCGTGGAGGTCGAGCTGCAGCGCACGCTCACACGCATGGAGCGGGATATGCGGCGGCGTTATGTCTGACGACTCGGGAGGACGGGTGTCGGAAAATTTTACAGACCGCGTTCGGGCTGAACCGGGAATTGCCGGTCATGGGCCAGATCGAACAGGGTCCCCAGCACCCCGGTCGATCGGCGTGGCGGCGAAGGGATCAGCGCCCGAAGCAAGCTCGGCATCATCTGCGCCTATGAGGTCCGACATCCGGTGAGCAGGCACCACCCTTCCTCGGTGGCACTGATCGCGAGGTCGAACCAGGGGGCATACGTGTCGATCACTGCCTGGGCCTGGTCGCTGAGGATGCCCGAGAGGGCGATGCGGCCAGCCGGCCGGACCGAGCGGGCAAACAGGGGGGCCAGGGCCTTGAGCGGGTTGGTGAGGATGTT
>CALAMX010000120.1 GCA_937925755.1 uncultured Burkholderiales bacterium | reverse complement strand
GCGCAATCCCACCGCGTTGAGCTTCATGAGCACGAGGTCGCGGATCATCTCCTCGGGCAGGTTGGTGTGCTCACGCAACTGGAAGGCCACGTTGTCGTAGACCGACAGGTCGGTGAACAAAGCGCCGAACTGGAACAGCATCCCCATGCGCCGCCGCAGCCGGTACAACCCTTCGAAGTCCAGGTCGCCGACCGATTGCCCATCGACCCAGACCTTGCCTTGGGTGGGTTTGAGCTGTCCGCCGATCAAGCGCAAGAGTGTGGTCTTGCCGCAGCCGGAATTGCCCATGATGGCGACCACCTGGCCGCGCCGGGCGGTCAAGCTGACGCCCTGCAGGACCAGTCTGTCGGCGTAGGCAAAGCTAAGGTCGCGAATCTCGACCAAGTCGTCGGACACGGGGATCAGGCAGGGGTCTGGATTGTCGTTTTGTCCCGATTCTAAAGGAGCGAGGGCAAAAGGCTCAACGCGCGGGTTCGGACTTAGACCTCAATAGCCCATCAATTCAATCAAGGTGGCCACCTGACGCAGGGTGGGCAGGTGGGCGTCGCGGCTGAAGAGATAGAGCGGTTTGGGGGCAGCGTCGATGGCCACTTTGAGCTGCCGCAGGTCGGTCTGGGCATCGAACCACAGCAGGTGAGGATCCGCACGCGGGGCGATGCGGCCGAGCCGATCGCCGAATAGGGCAGTCATCGACGTGTCGGCGACGCCTGCGGGTCCGGGCTCCAGAACGAAGCGAAAACCGGGTTGGGTGTCCTCGAGCCACTGCCGGATCTCGGCCTCGGCCGCACCTGACCAGACCGCATGAGGTAGGAAGACCGCGTGCAACTGGGTGCAGTAATAGGCAAGCCGCCAGTCCTCGGGCAGGTCGTCGGGGTAGAACTCGCCCTGCCAACCGGGGTGCAGCCAGCCCTCGGCACCCAGCAGGACCGCATAGTAGGGACCAGAAGAGGCCCCAGGGGTCATGGGCGGGGGTGTGGAACGAATGGCCATGCCGCTGTCGGGGTCAAACGATGCAAATCGGCAACGCCTCCGAAACGAGACGCGCACAAGCCGTGCCTGGGTTTGACGCAGTATTCATGAGAATGTCATGATATTCGAAACTTCCGACGGGCACACTCGGTTCATGCGTGTCCGGCGGGGGACACAAGGCAGTCTTACGAAACTGTCGTATTTGACACCAACCACCTCAACCAACCTGAAGGAGCACACCGTGAAAATCAAGACCCTCATCACTGCCATCGCCTTGGGTGCCCTACCCGTTTTCGCCACTGCCCAGCAGGCCGCCGCACCCGCCGCGCAGCCGGCAAAACCGGTGCCACAAACCCCTGAGGCCTGGCTGCAGCGGATGACCGACTTCACCCAGAACATGTCCGCCTACAAGGACCCCAGGGTCTTCGTGCCGTGGTTCAACGCCGTGACCGAACCCGGCTTCTACACCACCATGGGCAACCTGATCATGGACCCCGCCGGCTGGTTGCGCATGATGAATAGCATGATCGACCCGGGTGCCTACCGCAACGTGGCCGAGTTCGCCGATCCCAACGTCTACACGCGTTGGCTCGCCGCCAGCATGGATCCGAACTTCTACACGGCGCTGCTCACGACCATGACCGACCCCGGCAAGATGATGCGCTGGATGATGATGCCGATGGATCCGAAACTGTGGTCCATGATGATGAACACGCTCAACCCGGGCATGTACATGAAGTGGATGATGTCGCCGCTCGATCCCAAGGCCATCAACCTCATGGTCGCGCCGATGAACCCCAACTATTACATGGGCTGGATGGGTGCCGCCATGGATCCCAAGACCTATGGCCCGATGTGGTCCGGCTTCCTGAGCCCGGCCGGCTACACCGCCACCCCGGCGGCCACCAGCAACCCCTGGAGCGGCACCGGTTACGGCGCCGCCCCGGCTCAGGCGAGCGCCCCGGCGATGTTCAACCCCTTCGACCCGAATGCCTGGGCGCAGATGTTCACCGTGCCTGGCAGCCAGGTCCCTGCGGCTCAGCCGGCCCAACCTGCTGCGAAGCAATAAGCACACGCGCGTCGCGCACGACGGCTGCCTGCGGGCAGCCGTTTCTTTTTGGGGACTCAAGTCAAGCCGTCTGGCGGTCGATATCTCGACGAGAAAGACCTCGATTCGGGATGGCCGCACACATGGCTTCGCTGGTACAGATGTACAAAGATGTCGAGTCCAGCCTGGAGGGGATGGAGATACCACCCTGTCCTGGGATCCTTGAGCAGATACTCGCAGAATCCCGCCAAGAGGAGCCGGACTTCCTGCGGCTGACATCCTTGATCAGCGAGGACATGGCCTTGGCGGCCAGCCTGATCAAGACGGTCAATTCGCCCTATTTCGGTTTGCGGCAGCGCGCCACCTCGGTGCAGGAGGCCCTGATGCTGCTGGGGCTGGAGCTCGCGGCGCGGATGGTGGCGGGTATCCTGCTGCGCCATACCTTCCCTAGCCGTGCCGATCTGGACACGCTCTGGGATGCCTCTATCAAGGTCGCCGTGACGAGCCAATGGCTGACGGTCCGACTCGGCCGTGGCCTGGGCGTGCGGCCGGCGGATGCCTACACCTTCGGGCTGTTCCGTGATTGCGGCATGGCCATCCTGCAACTGCGGAACAAGAACTACCCGGCCGTCGTCCAGCACGCCCGTGCCGATGCGGAGGAGCCGTTCACCGCGACGGAGCAGGCAGCCCTGAATCTCAGTCACGCCGTCGTCGGGGCAAAGCTCGCCAGTGAGTGGCGGCTGTCGGAGACGCTGGCCTGGGCGATCTTGCTGCATCATGCCTTCGCCGGTCCGCTGGACGAGCTGGACGATGCGCAGGGACTGCGCCTGATCGCCGTGGCCCAGCTCGCCGACAAGCTGCTACAGGACAACGGCCAGCTCGCCGCCGATCACGAGTGGGATAAGCTGGGGGCGCGTAGCCTGGCGGTCCTGAACCTCGACGCGCCGGCCTACGAGGCGCTGGCGGAGGCGGCGGGATTGTTCATCGTTGGCGAACTGCCGCGGTTGCTGCCATGAGATACACACCGCAGGCTCAGGCGCGGCGCCAGATCGTGCCTTGGGGGGTGTCTTCGAGTAGGATGCCGGCGGCCTTGAGCTCATCGCGGATGGCGTCGGCGCGGGCAAAGTCGCGTGCCTTGCGCGCCGCGGCACGCGCCTCGATCAGAGCCTCGATACGCTCGGGCGGATAGTCGGCCACACGCTGACCCGACTGCAGGAAGTCCTCCGGCGCGCGATTGAGCAGGCCCAGCACATTGCCCAGGGCCTTGAGCTCGCCCGCGAGGACCGGTGAGTGGGTGCGGTTGGCCTCCGCCGCCAGCTCGAACAGCACCGCGATCGCCTCGGGGGTGTTGAAGTCGTCGTCCATGGCGGCCTTGAAACGGGCCGGATAGGGCGCCGACCAGTCGATCGGCGCGGCTTCGGGATTGAACCCGCGCAGGGCGGTGTAGAGACGGGTGAGCGCCGCACGGGCCTCATCCAAGTGCGGGTCGGCGTAATTCAGGGGACTGCGGTAGTGGGCGCGCAGAATGAAAAAGCGCACCACCTCGGCGTCATAGCGCGCCAGCACCTCGCGGATGGTGAAGAAGTTGCCCAAGCTTTTGGACATCTTCTCGTCGTCCACCCGCACGAAGCCGTTGTGCAGCCAGTAGTTGACGAACTTGCAGCCGTGCGCCCCCTCGGACTGGGCGATCTCGTTTTCATGATGAGGAAACTGCAAGTCCTGGCCGCCGCCGTGGATGTCGAAATGCGGCCCGAGCAGATGGCTGCCCATGGCCGAGCACTCGATGTGCCAGCCCGGTCGCCCCGGTCCCCAGGGCGAGGGCCAGGCCGGTTCCCCGGGTTTGGCCGCTTTCCACAGCACGAAGTCGAGCGGGTCGCGTTTGTGCGGGTCCACCTCCACACGCTCGCCGGCGATCAGTTCCTCGATCGACTTACCCGAGAGCTGTCCGTAGGCGGGGAAACTGCGCACGGCGTAATAGACATCGCCGTTGTCAGCGGGATAGGCGTGTCCCCGGTCGATCAGGGCCTGGATCATGTCCAGCATGCGACCGATGTATTCGGTGGCGCGTGGTTCATGCTCGGGCGGCAGGACGTTGAGCGCCCGTTCGTCCTCGTGCATGGCCTGGATAAAGCGTTCGGTCAGCGCTGTGTAGGGCTCGCCGTTTTCCTGCGCGCGGCGGATGATCTTGTCGTCGATGTCGGTGATGTTGCGCACATAAGTGACCTGGTAGCCCGAGGCGCGCAACCAGCGGGCGATCATGTCGAAAACCACCAGTACGCGGGCATGCCCCAGGTGGCAGTAGTCGTATACCGTCATGCCGCAGACATACATGCGCACCTGGCCCGGCACGATGGGCGTGAAGGGTTCCTTGCGGCGGGTGAGTGAGTTGTAAACGACGAGCATTTCTTGTCAGGCCGGCGGCAAAAGCAGTACAGGGGTGCGCGTGGTGCGAATGATGCCCTCGGCCACGCTGCCCAGCAGCAGGCGGTCGAGGCCACGGCGTCCATGGGTGCCAACGACGATGAGATCGGCCTGCCAATCGACGGCGGCTTCGGCGATGAGCGGGCCGATGCGGCGCCCGCCCGCCTCGATCAAGCGCATCTCGGCCGCGACCCCGGCCTGCCGGCAGCGCGCCAACGCCCCCTCGAGCAGCCGCTCGCCGGCCTCGCGCCAGGCCGTAAGGGGTAGGCTGGGCAGCGTCCAGTCGCCGTTGACCGCGAGCGGTAGGGGCTCCTCGAGCACGTGCGCAAGCAGCAGGCGGCCGCTACTCGCCTGCGCCAACCGGATCGCTTCGTCGAGTCCGCGGCGGGCGGTCTCGCTGCCATCGATCGCCACCAGGATGCGCTGATACATGGTCACGCACCTGTCTCAAGCTTGCGCCTTGGCCCAGGAGTCCTTGAGGCTCACCGTCCGGTTGAACACCAAACGCTCGCCGGGTCGATGCTCGTACCGGTCGCTGCAGAAATAGCCCAGACGCTCGAACTGGTAGCGCGTCTCCGGTGGGCAGTCGCGCACGCTGGGCTCGATCCAGCCTTGCACCACGGTCAGCGACTCGGGGTTGAGAAAGTCGAGGAAGTCCCGATTTTCGTGGCCATCGGGATCGGGGTCGGTAAAGAGCCGGTCGTACAACCGCACCTCGACCGGTAGGGCATGCAGGGCGGAGACCCAGTGGATCACCCCCTTGACTTTGCGCCCCTCGGGGTTTTTGCCGAGGGTGTCATGGTCTATGCTGCAGCGCAGCTCCACCACTTCGCCGGCGGCGTCCTTGATCACCTCGTCGCAGCGAATCACGTAGGAGTAGCGCAGGCGCACCTCGCCCCCCGGCTTGAGGCGCTGCCAGCCGGCAGGCGGGTCTTCCATGAAATCGTCGCGCTCGATCCAGATCTCACGGTGGATGGGCACAAGGCGTGCGCCGAGCTCTGGACGATGGGGGTGGAACCCCGCCTCGCGGCTCGAGGTCACACCGTCCTGATAGTTGGTGAGCACCACCTTGAGCGGGCGGAGCACGGCCATCACCCGCGGCGCCTTGGCCTCCAGGTCCTCGCGGATGCAGCCCTCGAGCACGGATAGATCGACGATGTTCTCCGACTTGGACACGCCGATACGGCGGGCGAACTCGCGGATGCCCTCAGGGGTGTAGCCGCGCCGCCGCATCCCTTGGATGGTCGGCAGCCGTGGGTCGTCCCAGCCGGCGACATGGCCCTCGGCGACGAGCTGGTTGAGCTTGCGCTTGCTGGTGACCGTGTAGTGCATCTCCAGGCGCGAGAACTCGATCTGCTGCGGGTGGCAGCCGATGCTGATGTTGTCCAGCACCCAGTCGTACAGCGGCCGGTGATCCTCGAACTCCAGCGTGCACAGCGAATGCGTGATGCCCTCCAGGGCATCGGAGATGCAATGGGTGTAGTCGTACATGGGGTAGATCACCCAGGCATCCCCGGTGCGGATGTGGTGCGCTCGCTTGATCCGGTAGAGGACCGGATCGCGCAGGTTGATGTTGGGGCTCGCCATGTCGATCTTGGCGCGCAGGGTCTTACTGCCATCTGGGAATTCGCCGGCACGCATGCGGCGGAAGAGGTCGAGGTTCTCCGCGACAGAGCGGTTACGCCAGGGGCTGTCGCGGCCAGGCTCGGTCAGGGTGCCGCGGTATTCGCGCATCTGCTCCGGCGTGAGGTCGTCGACATAGGCCAAGCCCTTGCGAATCAGCTCCTCGGCGTAGTCGTAGAGCTGCGGGAAATAATCCGAGGCCCAGCGCACCGGGCCGTCCCATTGGAAGCCGAGCCAGCGCACGTCCTCCACGATGGCGTTGGCATATTCCATCGACTCCTTTTCGGGGTTGGTGTCGTCGAAGCGCAGGTTGCAGCGACCGCCGTAGTCCTCGGCCAGCCCGAAATTCAGACAGATCGACTTGGCGTGGCCGATGTGCAAGTAACCGTTGGGTTCCGGCGGGAAGCGCGTGACCACCGTCTTATGCTTGCCGCTGGCCAGGTCGTGTTCGATGATGGTGCGGATGAAGTGCTGGACCGGGGCGTGTTCGCTCATGACCGGGACGCGTGGTGAGGGCTGTGGGGCAGTGGGCTGTGGTGTAGAATGGACGCAGTCAGCAACCATGCCCTTCGACGGCAAAGTATAGCACCAATGCCCCTCACCCGATGGACCCTCACCCGATGGACCCTAGTCCTGCTCCTGCTAATGGGCCTCGCGCTGCCGGCAGCGGCCGATGGACTACAGGAGGCGAGTCAACTGTTCCGCCGAGGCAAGCACGCCAGCGCGCTGGCCAGAGTCGACGCCTATCTGGCCGACAACCCCAAGGACGCCCAGGGCCGTTTCCTCAAGGGTTTGATCCTCACCGAGCTCAACCGCTACGCCGAGGCGATCAAGGTCTTCTCCGACCTTACCACCGACTACCCGCAGCTACCCGAGCCCTATAACAATCTCGCCGTGCTCTACGCCGCCCAGGGCCAGTACGAGCGCGCCCGGCAGAGCCTGGAACAGGCCATACGCACGCACCCCAGCTATGCCACGGCGCACGAAAACCTTGGGGACGTCTATGCCAAGATGGCCTCGCTCGCCTATGACCGTGCCCTGCAGCTCGATGAGTCGAACGTCTCGGCGCAGACCAAGCTCGCGTTGATCCGCGAACTGTTCAGCCCTACCCGCACAGTCGAGGCGGGGCGGTCCGAGCCGACGCGGACAGTCACAGGCAAGACGCAGCCCAAGGCGACGGTGAGCCGCCCCGCCGCAAAGGCGTCGACCGTAAGCGAGCGCGAGGGGGAGTCTGCCATGCCGGCCAGCGAGGCGGTCACCCCAGCGGAGACAGCGGCCTCGACTGCGAGCACGCCAGCGCAAGCCGGCTCGGCTCCCACGCCACGCGCGGCGGTCGAGGCCACCGTGCATGCCTGGGCCCAGGCCTGGAGCCGGCAGGACGTGCCAGCCTATCTCGCCTTCTACGGGCGCGGCTTCACGCCACCACGCGGCCAGGACCGCGCCGCCTGGGAGGCAGAGCGTACCCGTCGTCTGCAGGGACCCAGTCGGATCGTGGTCGAGGTGAGCGATTTGCGCGTCGACGTCCGCGGCGAAAAGGCCCAAGCCCGTTTTCGCCAGCGCTATGAGTCGGACCATCTACAGGGCACCTACAACAAGACCCTGGACCTAGCCCTGGAAGGCGGGGAGTGGAAGATCGTCAGGGAGCGTTGAGCGCGTGCGTACCGGATTGTGGTCTCGAATCCTGATCCTGCTGTTCGCCCTGGTCACACCGGCGAGCGCGGAGGACACGGCCTTGCGGCTCGGCACCGCGGAAGGGCAAGGGCGGCTGCTCTCCCCGGATGCCCTGCTTGCCAAGACCTTGCAGGAGATCCGCGCCAGCCGGCTCGATGCGGCCCTGGCCAACATCAATCAGCTCGTCTCCCTGCGGCCGGACTTCCGACTCGCCCATCTGATCCGCGGTGACCTGCTGCTTGCTCGCGCTCGTCCGCTCAGCACGTTGGGCGAGGGCGCCCGCGCACCGGCAGGGTCGCTATCCGATCTGCGCGAGGAGGCGCGCGTGCGCCTGTTGCGCTACCTCGATCAGCCCGAGGAAGGGCATCTGCCCAAACAGGTGCTGCAGCTCGCGCCGCAGCACCGCTATGCGCTGCTGGCCGACGCCGGGCGGGCGCGGCTCTACGTATTCGAGAACGTGGGCGGACTGCCTCGCTTGGTGCGCGATTATTACATGACCATCGGCCGCAACGGTACCGACAAGCAGGTCGAGGGCGACAAGAAGACCCCCATGGGGGTCTATACGATCACCGAATTTCTGCCGCGCGATCGTCTGAGCGATTTCTACGGTAGCGGCGCCTACCCCCTCGACTACCCGAACGAGTGGGATCGTCTGCATGGCCGCACCGGGCGTGGTATCTGGATCCATGGCACCCCCTCCAACACCTACAGCCGGCCGCCACGCGCGAGCGACGGCTGTGTCGTACTGGCCAACCCCGACCTTACCGACCTGGGGCAATACATCCAGGTGGGCAGCACGCCGATCTTCATCGCCGACCGGACCGACTGGGTCGATCCGGTCACCTGGGAGCTCCATCGCCAGGAGATCCTCGCCCTGCTCGAACTCTGGCGCAGCGACTGGGAGGCGCGCGATGCAGCGCGTTTCCTGCGCCATTACACGCCCGAGATGCTACGCGGCGGGTGGGGTGAGAGCAAACGGCGCAACATCGAGAACAAGGATTGGATCCGTGTGAGCCTCTCGGACGTGAGCATCTTCCTCTATCCCGACGCAAGACTGGCGGTGACCACTTTCGTGCAGCGCTACGCAAGCGACAAATTCAGCAATGTCACCACCAAGCGCATCTATTGGCGGCTGGATGACGCTCAGTGGCGCATCGCCCTGGAACAGAGTCTGCCCGCCACCCCCACCCAGCTTGCGGCACAAGGCCGCTAACCCAAACGGAGTCTCCATGGTCATCTTGCACACCAACTTTGGCCCCATCACCCTCGAACTCGATGCCGAGCGCGCGCCCGACACCGTGGCCAACTTTCTGCAGTATGCGCGCGAGGGGTACTACGATGGTACGCTCTTCCACCGCGTGATCGACGGTTTCATGATCCAGGGCGGCGGCTACACGCCGGGCATGCAGCTCAAGCCCACGCGTGCGCCGATCCAGAACGAGGCCGACAATGGGCTGAAAAACACCGCCTACACCATCGCCATGGCGCGCACGCCCAATCCCCATTCCGCCACCAGCCAGTTCTTCATCAACGTGGCCGACAACCCCTTCCTCGACTATACCGAGCCGACGGCCCAGGGTTATGGCTATTGCGTCTTCGGCCGAGTGAGCGCGGGTCAAGACACCGTCGACCGCATCAAGAAGGTCAGGACCGGCATGCGCGCCGGGCATCAGGACGTCCCTCTGGAGGACGTGATCATCGAACGGGTCGAGATCCACTAAAGCGGCCGCTGGGCATTCGGCCGCGATGGATGCGCTGGTGTCGCATAGCCTATTCATCTCCGACCTGCATTTGACCGCCGAGCGACCGGCGGCGAACGAGCGCTTCTTCCATTTTCTCAAAGACACGGCGGCCCGCGCCGAGGCGCTTTACATCCTGGGCGACTTCTTCGAGGCCTGGGTGGGCGATGATGCCCTGGCCTACCCCTTGCATTCCGCGGTAGCCGCTGCCCTCAAGGCGCTCGCCGAGCGAGGGGTCAGGGTGTATGTCATGCACGGCAACCGGGATTTTCTACTGGGGGAGGACTTCTGCCGGGCGAGCGGCGCAGCCCTGTTGCCCGAACCCCATGTGGCCGATCTCTATGGCCAATCCACTCTGCTCATGCACGGCGATGCCCTGTGCACCGACGATGTGGACTACCAGCACTTTCGCCGCATGGTGCGCGATTCGGCTTGGCAGGCCGCCTTCCTGCGCCGCCCGCTCGCCGAACGCGAGGCCATGGCGCGCGAGCTGCGCAACCGCAGCGAACAGATCAAGGGCGACAAACGGCCCGAGATCATGGACGTCAACGCCGGCGCCGTCGAGGCGGCCTTCCGCCGGCATGGAGCCAGGCGCCTGATCCACGGCCACACCCACCGGCCCGCACGGCATGGCGTTTCCGTCGATGGAGCGGCCTGCGAGCGCTGGGTCCTGCCCGACTGGTATGAGACGGGGGGCTACCTCGCCTGCGATGCGAACGGGTGTCGCCTGATCATGCTCGCTTGAGCGGTCGCAGAGCAGGCCCGGTTTGCACACATCGAACGATCGTTCTATACTCGCAATAGCTCGATCTCGGTTTTCTGTCTGCCCATGTCCCAGGACGCCGCCTATCTCGCCCAACTGCAGGACTATTACGCCCGCCACCGCGTCTTTCCGCCCTATTCCGGCATCGGTGAGCTGCTGGGACTGAGGTCGAAGTCCTCAGTCGCCGCCCTGGTTGCACGGCTACGGCTGGAGGGCTATCTGGAGGCAACGCCCGACCGGCGCTTGAAGCCCGGGCCGCGCTTCTTCGAACGCACCCTGGCCGAGTCGGTGCGTGCCGGTTTCCCCCAGGCCGCGGACGACAGCGCCCGGGAGAGCCTCACCATCGACGAATTTCTCATCGAGCACCCCTCGCGCACCGTGCTGGTACGGGTCAAGGGCGACTCCATGGTGGATGCCGGCATCCACCCCGGCGACATCGCCGTGGTGGAACGCACGCACATGGCCCGCCCGGGTGACCTGGTGGTGGCGATCGTGGATGAGGAGTTTACCCTCAAGCGCTTGGCGCGCGACCGTGAGGGCTTCCTTTTGCTGCCAGCCAACCCGGCCTATCCGCCCATCCGCCCCAAGGGCAGCCTGGAGCTCTTCGGCGTGGTGGTGGGGATCATCCGCAAGTACGGCAACAACGGCACGGGAAAATGAAAAAAAGAGGCCGGTGCCCACGCCTAAAAGAAAGGGGGCCGCAGGCCCCCATGCAACACGGGTTGAGACGGCTCAGGTGAGTATCTCGGCCCAGATGTTCTGCGCCCAGGCCCAGTTGAAGACGAAGTTGATCTCGTCACCCTGGCTGCTGGCACCGCCACCCGGCTGGGCATCCCACTGTTTCTTCTCGGGGTTATAGCGGAAGACGGTTGCCACATGGCCGGATGTGCTGTCGGACACCGCGCTGTAGCAGGTGTTCGCCACCACGGGCGTGGGGGTGGGCTGGCGACCGTTGAGCAGTTCGACGATGGCACTGGCGCAGACCTTGGCGTGGTTGGTCGCCATGTGGCCCGACTTGGGATGGTTGGATAGCACCGAGTCGCCGATGATGTGGACGTTCTTGGCCGTAGTCGACTCGAAGGTGACGAAATCGACCACGCACCAGACCTTGTTGCTGTCGTTGCGTGCACCGGCCAGCGCCGTGACCTCGCCCGCCCGCTGGGTCGGCACGACGTTGAGCACATCGCCTTTGACCTCGTCGAACTCGGTGTACACGGTCATGGTCTTGTGGTCAACCCGCTTCGGACCGTTGTTGGGTCGGTAGTCGATCATGCCGTCGTAATAGGTCTTCCACGCCCACTTGAACAGGGCCGGCTTGGAGGCGACGTCCTGGTTGCCGTCGAGCAGGATGATTTTGGACTTGGGCTTATGCTTCTTGAAGTAG
>CALAMX010000119.1 GCA_937925755.1 uncultured Burkholderiales bacterium | reverse complement strand
GCGCAGCGAGGGATGGGCCGAAGGCCCACAAAGCGGGTTGTTGCGGGCTCACCCTGCGGGTGAGTCGTCTCAAGACCACATCCTTCAATGGATTCATGACGTTGTAACACAAAAAAGCGGTCAACTGCGGTTTTTAGGATTATCTTCGATTACGTCGCGCGCGCCATCGTCGCCCTCATCGACGGCCAGTTATCGGCAAGTGAGGTGGTAGCCCTGCCGCATGCCGGCAGCCGAGACGGGCCCACCGAGCTCGAACGCGGACGCGCGCCACCCGAACTTGCCGATGACTCACGCGCGTGGGCATGAGATCGTGTTCAGCGACATGCCCATGGCCTAGCCCTGATCGTGCGCCAGAGCGGGCGTTGGGTCGGAGCAGCCGATCCGCGCCGGGAGGCGGCGGCGAGGGGAATGAAACGCCCAGCACGCTGATTCCGCGGACACCTAGCGAACGCTCGGGCTCAGTCGGGGTCAGAAAGGCAAAAAGGGACTGGACAGGCAAAATCGCATGCGGAACTGGGGCGTAGGTATGATCGCCGCCGCCTGGCTGCTGCTGGGCGGCGTGGTTTGGTTGTTCATGCACGGCTGGGTGACACGGCAGGTGAACCCCAACGCCGATCTCGCCCAGCTCGCCGTGGCCGACGGCGTGGTGCTCAAGCGCAACGCCGGCGGCCACTTCATGGCACCTGGTCGAATCAACGGCATCGAGGTCCTCTTCCTAGTGGATACCGGCGCCACTGGTGTGGCCCTGCCCGCCGCTGTAGCCCGCCGCGTCGGGGCGCAATCGGGCGGGCCGGTACGCACCACCACCGCCGCCGGCATGACCACCGCCTACACCACCCGTCTGGAGACCGTGGAACTCGCCGGCTTGGCCGCGCGCGACGTGGCCGGGGTGATCGTGCCGAATATGCCCGGCGATACCGTCCTGTTGGGTATGAGCTTCCTATCTCGCTTCACCGTGCGCATGGAGGGCGGGGAGATGCACATCGGCATGCGCCAACCCTAAAAAAGCCGCCCGTAGGCGGCTAGATGACGCATGGCGTGGGCGCGGGCCTCGGCAGCTCAGCGACCTCCGCCCAGACGGTTCTCGACCAGGGGATCCACCTTGGCCTGCGGGGCATGGCAGAGGGTGCACACGGCACGCGCCCCGTCGAGTTTGCCACTGGCCAAGTCGCTGTAATGGCTCACCGACATGGGGGTCGGTGCCCCCTTGGGCACCGATTGTCCGGCCATCGCGGCATTCTGGTGGCAGCTAAGGCAGAGGTTCTTGCTCTGGGTGACTGGCACGAAGGCGGAGATGTCGTGCGGGATCATGGGTGGTGCGGTATGGTAGGACTGTTCGTAGCGCGTGCCCGTGCCCGGACGCTCGGCGGGATAGTCGAAGGCAGCCGGTGCCGGGTCATGGAATACGCTGGTCTTGGACAGCCCCATAGCCTCTTCGGAGATGGGCTGATTCGCGGTGGCGCAGGCGCCGAGGGTCAAAAACAGACCAGTGTAAAGGACTAGCAGCCGTCTTTTCATGGAAGTCTCCTTGTCTTCGATCAGGGTGTGACCCGAGCAGAACGCTCGTTGTGTTTGCGGATCAGGGGGCGCAGGTCGAAGGCGAGGCTGCCTTCGGGACACAGGGGGCTGCAGCGCCCGCAGTTGCTGCACTCGCCGGAATAGACGTAGCCAACCTCGGCGATCTTTTTCAGGTTCAAGACCTGTGGCTCAGGGCAGACACGCGCGCATTCGCCGCAATGGGTGCAGGTACTCGCATCGAAGCGCACCCGCAGCTGAGCGGTGTGATGGCCGATCACCGACCAAAATGCGCCCAGCGGGCAGAGATGGCCACACCAGCCATTCTTTAGGATCAGCAGATCGAACAAAAAGATGGCCAGCAGGGCGATGAAGCCCAAACCCAGGCCGAAGATGATCTCCCGGTGCATCATGCCGATGGGGCTCACCCACTCGAAGGCCGCCACCCCCGAGACCACCGACAGGACGAGGGCCGCGGCCAGCATCAGATAGCGCACATTGCGGGTGATGTGGAAGATCGGGCGCACATCCAGTCGCATGCGCAACCAGTTGGCCAGATCGGTGACCATGTTGACCGGGCAAACCCAGGCACAGTAGACACGCCCGCCGAGGATCAGATAGAAGGCGAAGACCGTGCCCGCCCCCAGCAGCACCTCGGTCTGCAGGACATGACCGGTCAGGAAGATCTGCAATACGGCGAAGGGGTCCGCCATCGGCAGGATGCCGGCAAACTTGGAGGCCGACAGGTTGCCGGTCAGCAGCGGCACATCCTGGGCAATCTGCCAGCCCCAATGTGCGGTGCCGAAGAACATGAGCAGGATGCCCAGTTGCGACAGCCGGCGCAGGACGATGTAGCGCCAGGACCACAGGCGCTGCGGCAGCGTCCGTGTATGGATCTTGTCGAGACTGGCCTGGGCATCCTGGCGTGTGGGTTCAATGGCGCTCACAGCCCGCCCTCATTCAGATAATCCATGCCAGGTGCCTTCTTCGGTGCCTTAGCAGGCGCAGAACCCGCCGCGGACGGTGCGGACGGTTTGAAGTCCTGGGTGATCTCGGTCTCGAAGGTCCAGCCCAGACGATAGTGCTCGCCGATCTTGCCCTGCACCATCTTGTGCGGGAAGACGCGGATCGCCGGCTCTTCGGTGGGGCAGGCCTTCTCGCAGATGCCACAACCCGTGCAGGCGTCCGAGTGCACCATGGGATAAAACATGGCGTGCTTGGAGATCGGTCTGGGATGGGTCTCTAGGGTGATGGCCTTGCCCTTGAGGGGACACTCGCGGTGACAGATCTCGCAACGCAGACCTCGCCACGACAGGCAGTTCTCGATGTCGATCACCGCCAGGCCCATGCGGGAATCGTTGATGTTATTCAGCTCCGGTGACAAGGCCCCGGTCGGACATGCCTTCATGCAGGGGATGTCCGGGCAGAGGTAACAGGGGATGTCGCGCGGGGTGAAAAAGGGCGTGCCGATGGGCAGATTGCCGCCGGCTGGGGCCAGCTTGAGCGTGTCGTAGGGGCAATCGTTGACGCACTTTCCGCATTTGATGCAAGCCGCCAGGAAATCCGGCTCGGGCAGTGCACCGGGTGGGCGCAAGGCGAAGGGATGTGCGCGTGCCTCTTGCCGCAGCATGTACAGCCACAGCATGGCGCCCGTCGCCGCGACGGCGGTGCCTTGCGCCACTTGCAGCAAGAACTCTCGGCGTGTGACGGTCTTCTCAGCCATTGCCATCACTAAGCTGTCCGGCCTGCGCCCCTAAGGCGCAGACCGATATCGCCGCGAACCACCTCAAGCCTTGTAGACCTTCACCGCGCACTTCTTGAAGTCGCTCTCTTTCGAGATGGGGCAAGTCGCGTCCAGGGTCACGCGGTTGATGAGCACCCCCTCGTCGAAGAAGGGCACATAGACGTAACCGCGCACCATCTTGTTGCGACCGCCAGTCTCGATCCGCACCTGCACCTTGCCGCGGCGCGACTCGACCCAGACCAGGTCGTTACGCTTGAGCCCGCGCGCGCGCGCGTCCTCGGGGTGCATCCACAACACCGCGGCCGGCACCGCACGGTGCAGCTCGGGCACGCGCCGGGTCATGGTGCCGGTATGCCAGTGCTCCAGGACCCGCCCGGTGCACAGCCACAGGTCGTAGCGATCGTCGGGCTGTTCCACCGGGGCGGCATAAGGCCGGTAGAAGATCTTGGCCTTACCGGCGACCGACACCGGGGTGGGATCGGTGACCTTGTCCAAGTCGCCCTTGGGGATGGTCTTGAAGAGGTCGCCGTAGAACTCGAACCCGGCGCCCTTCTTGACATAAGGGTCATACTGCTCATTGAAGCGCCAGGGCACCTCCTTGCCGCCGACCACAGGCCACTTCATACCGCGCACCTTGTCGCCGTGATAGACGTCGAAGTCCGCCAGGTCCTTGCCCTTGCCGCGACCGAACTGTACATACTCCTGCCACAGGGCCTTTTCCGGGAACCAACCGTCACCCAACAGACGCACCACGTGGTTATCGTGCCCCTTGGCGATCGGATCGGGCCATTTGTATTTCTTGTTCTCTGAGGTGGCGAACAAGACCTCGTACAGGCTCGCATCCGGCGAGTAACCCATCTTCACCGCCTCGTCCAGGACACTAGGCAGTTTGCCGTCCGGGAAGCCCTCCGCCTTGAGGCCGGGCACGCTCTGTTCCCCCCAGAAGTCCTTAAGCTTGAAGCGTTTCGAGAACTCCAGTACCTGCCAGATGTCGGCGCGCGCCTCACCGGGCGGGTCGACCTGCTGGCGCCAGTGCTGAATGCGGCGCTCTGCGTTGCCATAGGCCCCCCATTTCTCAAAGATCATCGCCGCTGGCAGGATCAGGTCCGCTACCTTGGCCGACACCGTGGGGTAGGCATCGGAGACGACGATGAAGTTGTCCATCTCGCGCGCCGCCTTGAGCCAGTGGTTGTTGTTGGGGTGGCTCTGCCAGGGGTTGTTGACCTGCACCCACACCCACTTCACCGAGCCATCCTCCAGGTCGCGCAGGATCTTGGCATAGAAGGAGCCGATCTTGGGGTTGAGCGTCTTGGCCGGCAGATGCCACGCCTTTTCCACCTCGGCCCGGTGCTTGGGATTGGGGATCAGCCGGTCGGCCGGCAGGCGGTGCGAGAAGGTCCCCACCTCGCGCGCCGTGCCGCAGGCCGATGGCTGACCGGTGAGCGAGAAGGCGCCGTTGCCCGGCTGGGCATATTTGCCGAGCAGCAGATGGTTCATGTAGACCTGCTCGTTGACCCAGGTGCCGCGCTGGTGCTGGTTGAAGCCCATGGTCCAGAAGGACAATACCTTGCGCTTGGGGTCGATGTAGTGGTCGGCCAGCTGCTTGAGCTTGGCCTTAAAGCTCTCAAGTGACTCGTCCGGGTCGCCCTTAGCGAGTTCCGCCACGAAATCCAGGGTATAGGGTTCCACCGCGCGCTTGAAGTCGTCGAAGCCGATCAGCCAGTGGCGCGCCGGGTCGGCGGTGTTCTTCTGCTCGACGACCTCGCCCTCCTGGCGGCGCTGGGCGACGGCCTCGTACTTGTCGAGCTTGACCTTGAGCTCCTTGGCCTGGGTGTCCCTCTCCGCCGGGAAGGCGTATTTATCGGTCGGCCGCATGCCGTAGCCGATGTCGTAGGGGCCGGTGGCGAAGACGCAGTGCTTGTTGACGAAGTCCCAGTTCACCGCATCGCGGGCGATGATCTCGCGGGCGATGTAGTTCTGGATGGCCAGGTCCGCGTTCGGCTTGATGATGATCTCCAGATCGGCGATGTCGGAGGACATGTTGCGGAAGGTGGTGATGTTGATCACCCGGCAATCCTTGTGCCCCAGCCGGCGGTTGGTGATGCGCGACCACAGGATGGGGTGCATCTCCGCCATGTTCGACCCCCACAGGATCATGGTGTCGGCGTATTCGATGTCGTCGTAGTTGCCGGCCGGCTCGTCGGCACCGAAGACGCTGTAGAACGCCGCCACCGCGCTGGCCATGCAGTTGCGGGCGTTGGGGTCGATGTTGTTGGAGCGGAAGCCGGCCTTGAACAGCTTGTTCATGGCATAGCCCTCCTGTACCGTCCATTGCCCGGAACCCAGGCAGGCGATGCCGCTGGGGCCCTTCTCGGCATAGGTCTTACGCAGCTGCCGCTCCATCTCGTCGAAGGCCTGCTCCCAGGTCACCGGCACGAACTGGCCCTTCTTGTCGAACTTGCCGTCCTTCATGCGCATGAGTGGCTGTGTCAGCCGATCCTTGCCGGACTGTATTTTGCCGTTGAAATAGCCCTTTATGCAGTTCAGTCCCCGATTGACCGGCGCGTCCGGATCACCCTTGGTGGCGACGATCTGGCCGTCCTTGGTCGCCACCATGATGCCGCAGCCGACGCCGCAGAAACGGCACACCGCCTTGTCCCACTGCCAGCCCTTCTCCGCTTCCTTGATGGCGGCCTCGGCCTGTTTGCTCAGGGGCATACCCACTGTGGCGGCGGTACTGGCGGCGATGCTGGTCTTCAGAAAATCACGGCGTGAGAGTCCCATGACAGCCTCCTTCGCTTGGGTTCAATCGTTCAGACAGGCCGGAACAGCACAGGCTTGGCTGTCCTGTTCGACCAGTTCGGCGGGCAGGTCCGCGTAGACCTGCCGGTCATCGGCGATGTAGTGATAGACCATCTCAGCCACCACCACGTGCGGCAGAGCCTTGATGCGCTTCAAGCCCTCGATCTCCTCCAGGATGTCGAGGGCCTCCTGCACCACAATGATGCGGCCCGTGGCCTCGTCCACCTGGTGCACCTCGATGCCTGGCAGGGCATCAAGCTCACGGAGCACAGCGGTCAGACGCTCGGGCCTGGCCACCACCACTATTCCGGACAGATTCATTTCCACCTCATCCACCTTGGCGCGTTCTCAATTGCAAACTTTGATCCGCCCGCCCGCGAATGGCCTTGATCTAGATCAACAAAATCACGCAATAGTGGTATATTGGTACCGATCCCCAATATCCGTCCAGACCGGATGCTCCAGGAGACGCGCCATTCCATCGAGGAGATCCTCTCCCGCCAGCCGCTCTTTCGCGGTCTGAACGATGAGGAGCTGAAAGGCTTGGCCAAGCACACGCGGGAATTTCGGGTGCGTAAGCACGAGATCCTGTTCAACAAGGGCGATATGCCGCAAGGCATCCACGTCGTGATCATGGGACAGGTGAAGCTGTTCATCCCCTCCACCCAAGGCTGGGAGAGGGTGATCCACATGGAGGGGCCGGGCAGCACCTTCGGCGAGGCGGTCGCTTTTCTCGACAAGCCCTACCCTGTGAGCGCCCAGGCCACACAAGAGACGATCGTGCTGCTGATCAGCAAGGAGGCCATGATCCAGGCCATGGACACAAGCCACCTGCTCTGTCGCAAGATGCTCGCCAGCCTCTGCATCCGGCTGAACGAGCTGCTGACTGACATCGAGGTCTGCACCTCGCGCACTAGCCTGCAGCGTGTGGCCTGTTTCCTATCACAGCAGGCCCCGGTGGATCAGAAGCGCTATGAGGTCGCCCTGGGTACCAGCAAGCAGACCCTGGCCGCCCAGCTCAACCTCGCTCCCGAGACCCTCTCGCGTACGCTCACGCAGCTTGCGCAGGCCGGGCTGATCGAGGTGCAGGGCCGCACCATCACCGTGCTCGACGTGGACAAGCTGCGCCGTTACAGCTTTTTGTCATAAGCGGCACCCGGCGCCGGCACCCTTGAAAAAATTCACACAGTCCCCTTCCGCCAGTAGGGCTTCACCGCCCTGAACCCCCGCCAGGCCTTGGCGAGTTCGGTCAGCCGCTCGGCTTGCTCGTGCGCAGTAAAGCCCGCCACCAGGCCGGCCGCTTCCCATACCGCCGTGCCGCCAAGCTGTTTGGCCTCCTCCAACAGGCGGGAGGTGACCACCATGTCGTTGAGCACACCCAGAATGTCCTGCAGACGCGATAACGCGGCGATGAATCGCTGGGCCGCCTTGGGCCTGAGCGGCGCGAAGAACTCTGCGGCATATCGCAGTTTCTTGCCGGCGATGCGCAGTGCATGACGCTCGGCAGGGTCGAGCTCGTCAAGGCGGTTGCCGAGCCGGCGCAACTGACGATAGCGCCGATCGAGCGCGGTCTCCGCCCATTGTCGTGCGCTGATGGGTGTGGCGGGGAACTCGGCAAGCGCACGCTCCAGGGTAAGCCAAAGACGCACCAGACGGGGGTCGGTCAGGGCGCCTCTGGCGTGGGCATTGGCCTGCTCGCGCAGGCGCTGCGCCGCTGCAGTGAGCGGATCGAGCACCTGCGGCCACTCGAGCCCTGCTGCAACGCGAGGCAGGGTCTCGGTGACGAAGACGTCCCAGTCGCGAGCCATGGAAAGCGCCCCCATCAGCCACTTGAGC
>CALAMX010000118.1 GCA_937925755.1 uncultured Burkholderiales bacterium | reverse complement strand
CATGATCCTGCGCGACAACGTCTTCGGCACCCATGCCGAGGATGCTGCGCGGCGCGACTTCACGGTCAACGCCCTGTACTACGACCCCGAACGTCAGGAGATCTGGGACTGGCATGGCGGTGTGGAGGACGCCAAGCGCCGAGTGCTACGCATGATCGGCGACCCGGCCACACGCTACAAGGAAGACCCGGTGCGCATGCTGCGGGCGGCACGCTTCGCGGCCAAGCTCGACTTCCACATCGACCCGGCCACGCGCGCCCCCATCCCCAAGCTTGCCCATCTGCTTTCACGCATCCCCGCGGCGCGGCTGTTCGACGAGATGATGAAGTTGTTGCTGTCGGGGCATGCCGAACGCGGCGTGCGCCAACTGCGCGCCGAGGGCCTGCATCACGGCGTGCTGCCGATGCTGGACGCCATCCTCGACGATCCCGGACGCCAGGCCTTCCTGCACGCGGCGCTACACGACACTGACGAGCGGGTGCGGCAGGGGCAGTCGGCCTCGCCGGCCTTCATGCTGGCGGGCCTGCTCTGGTTCGACATGTGCGCACAATGGCGCGCACGTGAGGCGGCCGGCGTGCCGTCGCAGGCCGCGCTACATGAAGCCATGGAGGAGACCCTGGAGCGCCAGCGCGAGCGCCTGGCCTTCCCGCGCCGCTTCGACGGCATGATCAAGGAGATCTGGCAGCTGCAGCCGCGCTTCGAGCAGCGCAGCGGCGCCCGCCCCTATCGGCTACTCGCCCACCCCCGCTTCCGGGCCGGCTACGACTTTCTGCTCATTCGCGCTCGCGGTGGCGACGCACCGCAGGAGCTGGCCGACTGGTGGACCCGCTTCCAGGACGCCGACGAGACCACACGCGCTGCAATGCTATCGCCCGCCAGCGCGGAGGGTGCCCGCAAACGCCGCCGGCGCAGGCGCCGTCCGCGCAGCACGGAATCCGCCGTAACGCCCCAGGAGCAGGCTGGTGCCGCCGCCAGTTGATGTTTACATCGCCCTGGGCGCCAATCTGGGCGACCCGGTCGGGCAGCTGCTGCGGGCCGTCGATGAGCTTTCCGCCCTGCCCCATAGCCGGCTCGTGGCGCGCTCCTCGCTGTACCGTAGCCGCCCAGTGGGTGGCCCGGCGCAACCCGACTACGTCAATGCCGTGGTGCGTCTCGCCAGCGCGCTCAAGCCGCGCGCGCTGCTGCGGCACTGCCTGGCCATCGAGGCGCGGCATGGCCGCCAGCGGTTGCAAAAAAACGCCCCACGCACCTTAGACCTCGACCTCTTGCTCTATGATGGGCTGATCATGCACGAGCCCGGTCTGACCCTGCCACACCCGCGCATGCACCTGCGCGGCTTCGTCCTGGCGCCTTTGGCCGAGATCGCGCCAGACATCGTCATCCCCGGCCGTGGGGTGGTCGTTGAACTGCTGGCGGCGGTGGACACCAGCGATCTCGTGCGCCTGGCCGAGCCACCGAGGCGCCTGGCTGCGGGCTGAACCTTACAGACCGATGCGCATCGAGCACTTCCGCTACATCGCCGTCGAGGGCCCTATCGGCGTGGGCAAGACCAGCCTCGCCACGCGCTTGGCGCGTCTGCTCGACGCCGAGACGCTATTGGAGCAGCCCGAGGCCAACCCCTTCCTGCCGCGCTTCTACGAAGACCGCCGCCGCTATGCCCTGCCCACCCAGCTCGCCTTTCTGCTCGCTCGCTTCGAGCAAACCCGGCCGCTCGTCCAGGGGGATCTGTTCCAGCGCGCACGGGTGGCCGATTTCCTGCCGGACAAAGACCTGCTGTTCGCCCGCCTCAACCTGGATGATACGGAGTTCCAGCTCTATCGGAAGATCCACGCCGACCTCAAGCCGTCCGCGCCACCCCCCGACCTGGTGATCTATCTGCAGGCGACGCCGGCCACCCTAATGGAGCGCATCCGCCGGCGCGGGCGCCCCTATGAACGCGCCCTCGACATCGGGTATCTGACCGAACTGGCCGACAGCTACGCGAAATTCTTCTACCATTACGAGGCCGCGCCCTTGCTGATCGTCAACAGCGAGCATCTCGACTTCGTCGCGCGCCAGGAGGACTTCGAGCGGCTCGTGCGCCGCCTCCACGACATGCGCGGCCGGCGCGAGTTCTTCAACCGGGGGGGCTGATGTTCTTACCGCAACTGCTGGCCAAGGCCACCAAGGGCGAGAAGCTGGTCGCACTCACCTGCTATGACGCGAGCTTCGCCCGGCTCATGGTGCGCTGTGGCATCGACATCCTGCTGGTGGGTGACTCCCTGGGGATGACCGTGCAGGGGCATCTCACCACCCTGCCGGTGACCTTGGAGCACATGCTCTACCACACCGAGGCCGTGGCGCGCGGCGCGAGCGGGGCCGCCTTCATCCTCGCCGACCTGCCCTTCGGCAGCTACCAGGCGAGCCCCGAACAGGCCTTCGCCGCCAGCGCCCGGCTGCTCGCCGCCGGGGCCAACATGGTCAAGCTCGAAGGCGGCGCTTTTCTGGCACCCACCATTCGCTTTCTGGTCGAGCGCGGCGTACCGGTTTGCGGTCACCTGGGGCTGTTGCCGCAATCGGTCAACCGCACCGGCTACGCGCCGCAGGGGCGCGACGTCGCCAGTGCCAACCGCCTGCTCGAGGACGCCGAGACACTCGCGCAGTCGGGCGCTGAGCTCTTGGTGCTGGAGTCCATCCCCACTGTTCTGGCCGAGAAAGTGACCCAACGGCTTACCATCCCCACCATCGGTATTGGCGCCGGCCCCCATTGCAACGGCCAGGTGCTGGTGCTGCAGGACCTGCTCGGCCTCACCCCCAAACCGCCGCGCTTCGCCCGCGATTTCCTGACGGGTGCTCGATCGCTGGAGGACGCCATCGTCAACTATGCCCGGGCCGTGCGTGAGGGACTCTTTCCGGGCCCCGAGCATAGTGTCTGAATAGAGGAGAGAGGATCGATGATGTACGGCGAACGGCCGCAAAGACCGTCTCACGCGCGCATCCCATGCGGCTGATCCACAGCATCAATGAGCTGCGCCGCACCCTGTCCGGTGTGAGCGCAGCCTTCGTGCCGACCATGGGCAATTTGCACGCGGGTCACCTCGCCCTGGTCAAGCAGGCCAGCCGGAGCGCCCGGCCAGTGGTGGTGAGCATCTTCGTCAACCCCCTACAGTTCGGTCCTGGCGAAGACTATGCGCGCTACCCGCGCACCCTGGAGGCCGACTGTGCCCTCCTCGAACCGCTGGGTGTCGATTATGTCTTCGTCCCCACCGTGGAAGAGCTCTATCCTGAGCCGCAGCGTTTCCTCGTCCTACCGCCCCTGGCCAATGAGCTCTGCGGCGCACACCGGCCCGGACACTTCGCCGGGGTGTGCACGGTGGTGTTGAAGCTCTTCAACATCGTGCAGCCCCGTGTTGCCGTTTTCGGCAAGAAAGACTATCAGCAGCTCCATCTCATCCGCGCCATGGTGCGGGAATTCAACCTCCCGATCACCATCCTTTCCGGCGAGACGGTGCGTGACAGCGACGGTCTGGCCCTGTCCTCGCGCAACGGCTATCTCACACCGGAAGAACGCGCCGAGGCGCCAAGGCTCTACCGCACGCTGCGCGCGCTGCGCGAGCGGCTGCTCGCTGGCGCGCGCGACCTAGCCACGCTGGAGGCCGAGGCCGTGGGCTCGCTCGCCGCACACGGCTGGCAGGTCGATTACGTGAGCGTGCGCAGTCAGGCCAGCCTGCTCGCGCCTGAACCCCGTGAGCGTGCGCTGGTGGCGCTGGCCGCCGCCCGGCTGGGCACCACCCGGCTCATCGACAACGTCGAGGTCGAACTGCCCGAACCCGGTTTATAATGAAATGCTTATCTTCATACCAAGCGCGCCGGCCATGCAACGCACGCTGCTCAAATCCAAGCTGCACCGGGTGCGGGTGACCGCCTCGGAGCTCGATTACGAGGGTTCCTGCGCCATCGACGAGGCGCTCTTGGAGGCGGCCGACATCCGCGAATACGAGCGCATCGAGATCTACAACGTCACCAATGGCGAGCGCTTCGCTACCTATGCCATCCGCGCCCAGCGCGGCAGCGGCACGATCTCGGTCAATGGCGCCGCCGCCCGCAAGGCGGCCGTGGGCGACGTGCTGATCATCGCCAGTTACGCCACCTACGACGAGGCGGAGCTTCAGACCTACACCCCGCGCATGGTCTACGTCGATGGTGCCAACCGCATGGTCCGCATCGGCGACCGCATCCCGACTCAGACCGCCTGAGCGTCCCCGTCAGGCGAGCCGCCCCCACTCGAAATAAGCGCCCGGGTCGGTCTTGCGCCCGGGGGCGATGTCGGCGTGGCCCACCACTGCCTCGATCGGGTAGGACTGCCGCAGCAGGGCCAGCAAGCGGTTGAGCACCCCATACTGGACGTCGGTGAAGGGCGTGTCATCGCTTCCCTCCAGCTCGATGCCGAGGGAGAAGTCGTTGCAGCGCTGTCTGCCCTGCCAGCACGACACCCCTGCATGCCAGGCGCGTAGCCCACAGGGGACGAACTGGATCACCTCGCCATCGCGGCGGATGAAGAAATGGGCTGAGACCCTGAGGTCCTTGATGGTTTCGTAGAACGGGTGTGTCGCCGGGTCGAGCCGGTTGGTGAAGAGTTCGATCACCCCGGGGCCGCCGAACTCGCCCGGCGGCAGGCTGATGGCGTGGATCACGACCAGGCGGATCGCCTCGCCGGCGGGACGCGCGTCGCAATTGGGCGAGGGGATGTGTTCGATCCCCTGCACCCAGCCCGCGGCATCCAAGTGCCAC
>CALAMX010000117.1 GCA_937925755.1 uncultured Burkholderiales bacterium | reverse complement strand
GGATCACGCCCGAGATTGCCGATCAGGATCACCTTGTTGACTGAAGCCATGGAAGTCTCCCCCTCGCGGACGCTCAACATGTCATCCCATTATACGATCTCAGTCGCAGGCGTGATCGCTTGCTGCCGATCGGCAGCCTTTCCCGTCGGGCCCGAGGCGGCTTGCGACGTCAAGGCTCACCGTACAGGGCGTGTCTGACCCCCTCCTCATCCCAACCGGTCTGGCTGACCTTGAGCATCACGGTGCCCTCCTGCGGCAGCACGCTCACCGCCTCGACCCCGGCGAAGACCGCCAGCCGCGTCGCCAATCGCCTGGCCTCCTGCTCGTCCACGGGGCCGATGTGCAGCATCTGGGTCTTGACCCGCGGCGGCGGCGCCATGCCGACGGCCAGTACCAGCCAGATCAACATCAAACCGCCGCAGAACAGAAAGACGGCGGCGAAGCCGAAGTGCTGGGCGAGCCAGCCGCCCGCCATGCCGCCAAAGAACAACCCCAGGGCCTGGGAAGTGTTGTACACCCCCATGGCCGTACCCTTGGCCTCGGGCGGCGCGATCTTGGAGATGAGCGAGGGCAGCGAGGCCTCCAGGATGTTGAAGGCGACGAAATAGGCCAGGAGCGCCGCGACGATGCCCCAGAAGTGGACAAGCGATAGGGCCAGCCCGACCTGGGCCGTCAGCATCAGAACCACGGCCCCGACGAAGACCTGTTTCATGCGCCCGTGCCGCTCGCCGTAGATGATGGCCGGTATCAGAAAGACGAAGGACGCGAGCAGCACCGGCAGATAGACCTGCCAATGGTGCTCGGCGTCTAGGTTGCCGGCGCGCAGCAGGGCGAAGGGGACCACCACGAACATGGCCATCTGCGCTGCATGCAGGGCGAAAATGCCCCAATTCAGGCGCGCCAGCTCCAGGTGGCGCAAGACGTCCATAAGCCGTGTCGGATTGGCCTCGGCATCGGAGTGGAAGACGGACACACCAGGGTCTGGGGTATAGAAGCGCAGCACCGCGATGGCCAGCAAGGCGAGCACGCCCGTGGCCAGGAACATACCCGGCACGCCGATGAAGCGGTAGACGACCGGTCCGGCCGCGAGCGAGACGGCGAAGGCGAGCCCAATGGTGCTGCCGATCACCGCCATCGCATGCATGCGCTTCTCCTCGCGAGTGAGATCAGCAAGCAGTGCCGTCACCGCCGCCGAGATGGCCCCCGCCCCCTGTAACGCCCGACCAAGGATCACCCAATGAAGGGTCGGCGCCCAGGCGGCCAGAAAGCTACCCAGGGCGAAGATGACAAGCCCCAAGTAGATCACCGGCTTGCGACCGAAACGATCGGAGGCCATGCCGAAAGGGATCATGAGTGCCGCCTGGGTCAGGCCGTAGATGCCGAGCGCCAATCCGATCAGGGTGTGGTCCTCCCCGCCGGGCAGTGTCTTTGCATAGAGGGCGAACACCGGCAGGATCAAGAACATGCCCAGCATCCTCAGGCCGAAGATGCCAGCGAGCGATACGGTGGCGCGCCATTCCGTATGCGTCAGTGCGTCTCGTTTCTTCTGTTCGCGTCGTTCAGTCATCGTTTTGGTTTCGTGCGTACCCTGTCCGGCCGCGCCCTAGTGGGTCCTACCACATCCATCAGCGCCGCCGGACAGGTCGAATGATAAGCCCGCCTACGCCGATTGAGTCGCAGGCGTGAACATGTCTATGATTGTCGGTTCGCCCCTGCTCGTCCGACCATGATCCGCATCCGCGGCGCACGTACACAC
The DNA here is from genome assembly GCA_937925755.1 of uncultured Burkholderiales bacterium. Taxonomy (GTDB): domain Bacteria; phylum Pseudomonadota; class Gammaproteobacteria; order Burkholderiales; family Thiobacillaceae; genus JANWZL01. Next base: position 3,639 of record CALAMX010000117.1, on the reverse strand, counting down.
AACCTCAAGAACATCGACCTCGACCTGCCCCAGCACCGACTGATCGTCATCACTGGGTTGTCGGGCTCTGGCAAGAGCTCGCTCGCCTTCGACACCCTCTATGCCGAGGGGCAGCGCCGCTATGTCGAATCGCTCTCGGCCTATGCGCGCCAGTTTCTGCAACTGATGGAAAAACCCGACGTGGACCTGATCGAGGGTCTGTCGCCGGCCATCGCCATCGAGCAGAAGACCGCAAGCCACAATCCCCGCTCCACGGTAGGCACGGTGACCGAGATCCACGACTACCTGCGCCTGCTCTTCGCCCGCGCCGGCACGCCGCGCTGTCCGCACCACGGCATCGAGCTCGCCGCCCAGACCGTGTCGCAGATGGTGGACCAGATCCTGGCGCTACCCGCCGACACCCGGCTCATGATCCTGGCGCCGCTGGTGGTGGGACGCAAAGGTGAGCAGATGAACCTCATCGACGAGCTGCGCGCGCAGGGTTTCGTGCGCCTGAGGATCGACGGTGAGGTCTATGACATCGATGCCATCCCACGCCTCGACAAGAATCGCAAGCACACCATCGAGGCGGTGGTCGATCGGCTCAAGATCCGCCCCGAGGCCAAGCAGCGTCTGGCCGAGTCGTTCGAGACGGCGCTGCGGCACTCCGACGGCAAAGCCGTCGCCGTGGATCTGGACAGCGGCCGGGAGATCCTCTTCTCCGCCAAATTCGCCTGTCCAGTCTGCGACTACGCCCTGCCCGAGCTCGAGCCGCGTCTGTTCTCCTTCAACAACCCCATGGGTGCTTGCCCCAGGTGCGACGGCCTGGGCACGGTGAGCTTCTTCGACCCACAGCGGGTGGTAGCCCTGCCGCATCTGTCGCTCGCCTCCGGTGCCATCAAGGGGTGGGACCGCAGGAACGCCTTTTTCTATCGGATGTTGGAGTCGCTCGCTCTGCATTACGGCTTCGACATCGACACCCCCTGGGAGGCCTTGCCGGAGAAGATCCGGCAAGTCGTGCTCTACGGCAGCAATGGTGAGCAGATCCCTTTCCACTACCTGGGCGAAGGCGGTCGGCGGGTGACGCGCCGACATGCCTTCGACGGGGTGATCCCCACCCTCGAGCGCCGCTATCGCGATGCCGAGTCGCAACTGCTCAAAGAGGAACTCAGCAAGCTCATCGCCACCCGGCCTTGTCCAGAGTGCGACGGCAGCCGGCTCAGGCTAGAGGCGCGTCACGTCATCGTGGGCGGCCGCACCCTGCACGAGCTGTCGCGGCTGCCCATCCGCGAGTGCCTGGCCTTTTTCCAGGCGCTGCGCCTGGAGGGCCAACGCGCGAGCGTGGCGGAGAAGATCGTGCGCGAGATCGTTGCGCGCCTGACTTTCCTCAATGACGTGGGGCTGGACTACCTCTCGCTCGACCGCTCGGCCGACACCCTCTCGGGGGGCGAGGCGCAGCGCATCCGCTTGGCCAGCCAGATCGGCTCGGGATTGACCGGTGTCATGTACGTGCTGGACGAGCCGTCCATCGGATTACACCAGCGCGACAACGACCGTCTCATCGCCACGCTCAAGCACCTGCGTGACCTGGGCAACACGGTGATCGTGGTGGAGCACGACGAGGAGGCGATCCGGGCGGCAGATCACATCGTCGACATGGGTCCCGGCGCCGGTGAGCACGGCGGCGAGGTGGTCGCGGCGGGTCCACTGGAGACGATCCTCGCCTGCGAGCGCTCACTCACCGCTGATTACCTCAGTGGCCGCCGCGGCATCCCCCTGCCGGCCACGCGGCGCAAGGGGCACAAGGACCGCTGGCTGACCTTGCGCGGTGCCCGCGGCAACAACCTGAAGGACGTCACCCTGCGGCTGCCCACCGGCGTATTCGTCTGCGTGACCGGGGTGTCTGGCTCAGGCAAGTCCACCTTGATCAACGACACCCTCTATGCCGCGCTCGCCCGCCAGCTCAACGGTGCCGCCCTGGAACCGGCCCCATTCGAAGCGATCGAGGGGGTGGAGTTCTTCGACAAGGTAATCAACGTCGATCAGAGCCCCATCGGCCGTACCCCGCGCTCCAACCCGGCCACCTATACGGGGGTCTTCACCCCCATCCGCGAGTTGTTCGCCGGCACACCGATGGCGCGCGAGCGCGGCTATGGCCCGGGACGTTTCTCCTTCAACGTCAAGGGCGGCCGCTGCGAGGCCTGCCAAGGCGACGGCTTGATCAAGGTGGAAATGCACTTTCTGCCCGACCTTTACGTCACCTGCGAGGTCTGCCATGGCCGGCGCTACAACCGCGAGACCTTGGAGGTCGAGTACAAGGGGCGCAACATCCACCAGGTCCTGGAGATGACCGTGGAGGAGGCGCGCGCCTTCTTCGACCCGGTGCCGGCAGTGGCGCGCAAGCTGCAGACCTTGATCGACGTGGGCCTGGGCTATATCCGTCTGGGCCAGTCCGCCACGACGCTCTCGGGGGGCGAGGCGCAGCGGGTGAAGCTCGCCCTGGAGCTGTCCAAGCGCGACACCGGCCGCACCCTCTATATCCTCGATGAGCCGACCACGGGGCTCCACTTCCACGACATCAAACTGCTGCTCGACGTGTTGCACCGTCTGGTTGAACACGGCAATACGGTGGTGGTGATCGAGCACAACCTGGACGTGATCAAGACCGCCGACTGGGTGATCGACCTCGGCCCCGAAGGCGGCGAAGGAGGGGGCCGCATCATCGCCGAGGGCACACCGGAGCAGGTGGCGCGGGTCAGGGCAAGCCACACGGGACGCTATCTTGGGTTGGTCCTCAAGCGTCTTTGAGACTCCGAGTTGGCTGCCATACGAGCCCTGAGCATGGGCATGTTTTCCGAAAAACCGTCTGTCTTACTACTACCGGCTACCGTCGCCTGCATCGCGTCCTACCGCGCCGCGCATGCCATCAAGAGCCGCTCCCGGGTGGTGGAATTAGCCTTACGCAAACCGCGTGAGGAAGAGTGGAAATCCGCCTACCGGGAGGCCTCCGCACAGACCGATCCGCTGGGGGAACAGACGGTCGTGGACGGGTTGAACGATAGCGTGCGGTGAGGGCTATCGTACGGGCCTCAACGTTTACTCGACCTCCTCGATCCAGGCCATTTGGATGGCCTCGAGGATTTTTTCGTTGGAGCGGTTCGGGTCGTCATCGAAGCCCGGCAGCTCCATCACCCAACGGTGCAGATCGGTGAAGCGCACGTATTGCGGGTCCACATCGGGGTGGTGCTCGGCCAGGGCGATGGCGATGTCCAGGGTGTCGGTCCACTTCATGGCGTCTGGGATCAGGGATCAGGGATCAGGGATCAGGGATCAGGGATCAGGGATCAGGGATCAGCAGAGGATAGTCGGGCGCGAGGGAATTGCAAGCGATCGGGGGTGGCTGCCTCTGACACCCGGCGCCGTTCGCCTGCGACTCAGTGCCCTTCCTTGACCATGTTGATGGAGTATTTCGGGATCTCGACCACGAGGTCCTCGTCACCGACTAAGGCCTGGCAGGAAAGTCGTGAGGTGGGCTCCAGGCCCCAGGCCTTGTCCAGGAGGTCCTCTTCCGCCTCGGTCGGCGCTGAGAGGCTGTCATAGCCCTCGCGCAGAATCACGTGGCAGGTGGTGCAGGCACAGGACTTCTCACAGGCGTGCTCG
>CALAMX010000116.1 GCA_937925755.1 uncultured Burkholderiales bacterium | reverse complement strand
ACCACCCAGGCGCCGGCCAAGCGTCTTGGGGTCGCGTCGCGCACTGCCGCCGCCGGCCAAGGGAGAAGCGCGCCGTAGGGGTTGGCGGGGTCCAGCGCGGCCAGCATCTGGACGGTGCCTGTGGTCGCTTCCGTCTCGCGGCGCAGGGCCTCGACGGCGCCGGGCCGTGCGTATTGCACCCCGGACAGACCCTCGACGAAATAGCCGCGGCGCACCCGCCCCGTCTCCTCCATGGCCTTCAAGGCCTGGCGCAAAGCCCCCCAGCCCGGTGGGGCCTGTTCGTAACGCACCGCCTCGCGGCTGACGATGCCATAGCGGTTGAGCAGGACCTCGGCCCAGGCCACAGCTCGCTCGGTGAGCGCGATGTCCGGGGTGAGCAGATCAGCGACCAGGGACCAGCGGCCGCCGGCCAGGGTGGTGTGGGCATGCCGGGGTGCACCCGGCTCGCGCGCGCCACCGCGCAGACGCTGGCGCAAGGGGGCCAAGCTGTCGTTGGTGATACGGCCGGCCCAGACGAGGTCCCACAGGGCGGCCTCGAACTCGTGCGCAGACGTGTCCGGCAGGGCACGGCCCACCGCGCTCTCGATCTCGGTGAGGAAGGACGCCCCGCGCTGGGCGAGATGCTCGAGGATGGCCGTGTGCAGCGGGGATGGGGGTTCATATGCGCTCGCGGTGATGAGCCGGCCGACCTGCTCGCGGCGCAACAGCATGACGCGGCCGTCGCGCGTCCCCAGCGGGCCGACACCCAGCCAGACCAGGGTACCCGAGCTCGTGAGCCAATCCAGCAATTCTGGCCGGAAGCCTGGCAGACGCATGGGCAGAAGGGTGAGGGATAGCACGCTCCAGGGCAGGGGGAGCGCCTCCAGCGGCAGAATGGCTGCCAGGAGTGCATCGGCCGATGGCGAGATATTCAGGCGTGTCCCTGTCTTGTCGGGGATCCCCTGCCAGTGCGGTAACAGCCGGCCTAGCGCTGCTGCCTCCTGGGGTGCGGCCTGTTGTCGTAGGCGGGCCAGACTTGCCCGCTTGATCTGTTTCAGGACCTCGACATCGACCCACTCCACGGCATGGCCGCCTGGCCGGATGCGCCCTTGCTGTAGCACACCGTCGCGTGTGAGCAGGGCGAGCACGGGCTCGACCTGGGCGGGGGTGAGGCCATAGCGCTGGGCCAGTGTCTCGCTGGTGAATGGGCCATGCCGCCGCACCCAACGACGGAAGAGGCGGGTGAGGGCGTCCTCGACCGGGGCGAGGTAATCCGTCGGCAGCCCCGGCGGATGCGGTACCCCCAGGGCATCGCGGTAGAGGCCAGCGTCTTCGGCGGCGATCCAGCGCTGCTCGCCGGCGACTTGGACAGGGATCGCCCGTCGGGCGGCCTGCAGCGCGTTGAGCCAGGCGGACCAGTCCGCGCCCGCTGCACAGCGCTTTGCGATCTCTTGCGGGCGCAGGTCACCGAGCAGGCGCAGCAAGTCGTGGAGGCCATCGGCGTCGGTCACCGCGTGATCGGGGTCCAGGCGCTGGAGCCGGGCCTCTACCTCGTCGATGCTGTCATGATCGAGCAGGTCTGCCAGCTCAGCCTCGCCGAGCAGCTCGGCCAACATACGGCGATCCAGCGTGAGGGCCTGGGCGCGTTTCTCCGCCAGCGGTGCGTCCCCTGCGTAGAGGTTGGCGGCGACATAGGCGAAGACCAGAGAGCGGGCGAAAGGGGAGGCCGAGCGCGTCTCCACTTCGCGTACGCGGATGCGGCCAGCGCGCAGGTCGCTGAGTATGCGGCGCAATCCGTCCAGGTCGAAGAGGTCGGAGAGGGCCTGGCGGTAAGTCTCCAGGACGATGGGATAGTCGGGGTGGCGGCTCACGCTGGCCATGAGCTGCTGCGCCTTGATGCGTTGGGCCCAGAGTGGTCGCCGCCCCTGTGCCTGACGTCGCGGCGTGAGCAGGGCGCGCGCGGCATTCTCGCGGAAAAGGCCGGCAAACAAAGCCGTCTGCGGCAGGTGTTCGGTGACGAGACGGCTGACCTCCTCGGGCTCCGGCAGCAGCAAGGCCGGGTCCGGCAGCTCTTCGGTATCGGTGAAGCGCAATACGATGCCGTCATCGGTGTAGAGCACCTGGACCTCGAAGCCGGCCCGGCGGGACAGGATCTCCTGCAGGGCGATCGCCCAGGGGGCATGGACACGGGCGCCGAAGGGGGAGAGCAGGCACACGCGCCAGTCGCCCAGCTCATCGCGGAAGCGCTCGATGACCAGCGTGCGGTCGCTGGGCAGGGCGCCTACCGCGCGCTGCTCTTTCAGATAGGCAGCCAGATCGGCCGCGGCGCTCGCGTCCAGCGGCGCCTGGGTACGCAACCACCCGGCCAGGTCGTCCTCGGCGCGGGCAGCCGCCGCGCGCAAGAAGGCGCCGAGGCTTGTACCCAGCTCTAGGCTGCGTCCGGGCCCATCCCCGTGCCAGAAGGGCAGCTTGCCCGGCTCCCCCGGCGCGGGCGAGACCAGGACGCGATCCCGCGTGATCTCCTCGATGCGCCAGCTACTCGCACCGAGCTGGATGACCTCGCCCTTGCGTGATTCATAAACCATCTCTTCGTCGAGCTCGCCTAAGCGTGGCCCTCCTTCGCCCAGATAGACGGCATACAGGCCGCGGTCAGGGATCACGCCGGCATTGAGTCTTACCGTCATGCCCGCACCGCGGCGCGCAGTGACGAGATCGAGCGTGCGGTCCCAGGTGATGAGGGGCCGCACCTCGGCGAAATCACCCGCCGCATACTGCCCGGCCAGCATCGCCAAGACCGCCTCTAGGATCGGTCGGGCGAGATCGCGGTAGGGCAGTGCGCGTTGGCAGCGCGCCAAGATCGCCTCGACCGGCATCGGTCGAGCCTCCACCCAGGCCACCAGTTGCTGCGCCAGGACGTCCAGGGCATTGACCGGTAGACGCATGGCCTCGATCTCGCCCCGGCACATGCGCGCGGCGATCACCGCGCATTCCAAGAGATCGCCGCGGTGTTTGGGGTAGAGGCGTGCATGGCTGACCTCACCCACGGCGTGACCGGCGCGCCCGGCCCTTTGCAGTCCGCGCGCGACGCTGCCGGGCGACTCGACCATCAGGACCTTGTCCACCGCCCCCATGTCGATGCCCAACTCGAGCGAGCTGGTAGCCACCAATGCGCGGATGCGTCCGGCCTTGAGGGCGTCCTCGATCTCGATGCGTCGCTCGCGTGCCAGGCTGCCGTGGTGGGCATGGGCGATGACCTCGCCGGCCAGTTCATTCAGCTGGTTGACCAGGCGTTCGCATAATCCCCGACTGTTGACGAAGACGATGGTCGAGCGCGCAGCGGTGATCTCGGCGAGCAGGGCGGTGGTGATGCGTGGCCAAAAACCGCGTTGTTCCTCCCCGTAAGATGGGGCCGCCTGACGGTAGAGCCGGGCGAGGATGGAGCCACCGGCGGGTTGGGCCGTCGTACTGAGCGCACCCGCTCCTGCCGTCGCGATGTCAAAGCCAACACCGGGTACCACGACGCTGAGGTCTAAGGCGGGCGGTTGCGAGATATCGACCACGGTCGCCGTGCGCGTGCTGCCGGCGAGCCAGGCGGCGACCGCCTCGGCCGGCCGCACCGTCGCCGACAGACCGATGCGTTGTGGTTCGCTCTCGGCTACCTCGGCCAGCCATTCGAGCGACAGGGCCAGATGGCTGCCCCGCTTGACTGCTGCCAGGGCATGCACCTCGTCGATGATCACGGTGTGCACGCTGCGTAGGCTCTCCCGCGCCCGCGAGGCGAGCAGCAGGAACAGCGACTCGGGGGTGGTCACCAGGATGTCGGCCGGGCGGCGTAACTGCTGACGGCGGTCCTGCTGTGGGGTATCACCAGTGCGGATATCGACTGAGACGGAACGTACCGTCATGCCCAACCCGGTCGCCAGGCGGGCGATCCCAACGAGCGGCGCGCGCAGGTTGCGCTCGACGTCGTAGACCAGGGCCTTGAGCGGCGACACATAGAGCACGCGCACACCGGGCGGTGCGTCGGGCGGTAAGGTCAGGCAGCGGTCGATGCCAGCCAGGAAGGCAGCCAAGGTCTTGCCGCTGCCGGTCGGGGCGATGAGCAGGGTGTGCTGGCCTGCGGCGATCGCTGCCCAGCCGCGTTTCTGTATCTCTGTCGGGGTGGCGAAGGAGGCGTCGAACCAGGCCTGTGTGGCGGCGGAGAACACGGGCAGTGGGTTTGCGTCGAAGACTTAAGCTTACCGCAGGCTGGCTGCCGCGGCCGTGATGGCCGCCGCTCGAGGGCGGCCGCTCGGATTCAGGGGCGAGTTGGCAGCAGCCGATAGAATTACCGTGCTTGGCAGCACGTGAATCCAGCAAAATACAAAGAGACTCAGGTCAAGTCGAATCGGCCACGAAGGGGTTGTCCCGGCGCTCCTGCCCAAGGCTCGTCAGGGGGCCATGCCCGGGCACGATGCGGACGTCGTCACCCAGAGGAAAGAGCCGTTGGCGGATGCAAGTGAGCAGGCTGTCGAGGTCTCCGCGCGGAAAGTCCGTGCGTCCGATCGAGCCGCGGAAGAGCACATCGCCGACGAAGGCCAACTGGTGGCAGGGTGAGTAGAAGATGACATGGCCGGGTGTGTGGCCCGGACAGTGGATAACCCGCATCGTTTCGAGACCGACGTAGACCTCGTCGCCAGCGTCGAGCCAGCGATCGGGCTGCAGAGGCTGACAGGGTGGGAAGCCGAACAGGGCCGCCTGCTCGGGCAGCCGGCTCAGCCAAAAGCTGTCCTCGACCTGTGGGCCTTCGATCGGGATGCCGAGCCGGTCGGCGATTGCGCGCGCGGCACCGACGTGGTCCAGGTGACCATGGGTGAGGAGGATGCGCTCGAGCAAAAGCCCCTCGGCCTCGACCGCTGCCAGCAGGCGCTCGGCCTCGCCGCCGGGATCGATGAGGGCGGCCCGGCGGCTTTCCTCGCACCACACGAGCGAACAGTTCTGCTGAAAGGGCGTGACGGGCAGGATCTTAAAGCGCATACCCGCCATTCTAGCGGGCCAACCGCACCGGCCCTAGCCATTCTTCGTTCTTGCTTCGCGGATCAGAACTCTACCTGTTCGGCCTAGAGCAACGCCTTGACATGCGCCAGATGGACCTCTTCGGTACCGGCGCCCAGCAGCGCGGCGTCGCGCGCCACCCGTCCCTGGTCGAACTGCTCGCAGGGGAGCACCCGTTCGAGATAGGGGGCGTAAGACCCCGCTCGGCGGGTCAGTGCCGCCATTACCGCATCGCTCAGGCGCAGTTGGATGATGGCTAGCGTTATGGGCAGATTGAACAGGGCATCCAGACTGGAGAAGATCCCCACCCGGAAGGCCTCACCCTGCTGTGCTAGGATCAGCCACGGTTCGGCGAGTGCCGCGGCGAAGCGCGCACGGACGAGCGCCTGGCGCAAGAGGGGCTGGTAGCGAGCAGCATAAGGGCCTGGTCGATCGATTGGACCGGGTCGCGCAGGCCAAAGGCAGGCGAATTGATCAGGCGCAGCAGTCTAAAGGTGAGCCGATGAGCCCCGCATCGGCCTTGAAACGCGCCTGCAGGGCAGCAGCATCGGCCCGGGTCATGATCAGGTTGAGCAACTCCAGGATGCGTTGCCGGCTGCTGTCGATGCGATGACGATAGCTCGCCTACAGACGAGTGAAGAAGTGGCCCTGGAACAGATCGAAGTCCAGCTTGCGCGCGGCGGCGAAGGGCACGTCGGTCTCGACCTTGCGGGCGATGAGACGCAGCTTTGGTGCGCGTCGTCGCAGGCTCTGGACCAGGTGGATCAGGGTGGGGGCGTCATAGCGCTACAGGTCGAGGCGTACAGCATGAAAATGGCTGAGCCAGGGCGCTTGGATGACTTCGTGCGCGGGATCGTCCAGGGCCAGGCTATGGGTGCCGCGCGCAAGGGCCTCGCCCAGGCCCTCGGCGGCGGCAGCGAGTTCCGTCGCAGCCAGGCACAACACCAGGCGGTCCTCGGGTAGTTCAAATGGGTTTGAGGAGGGTGTCGGCTACCACCGCAGTAATGATCAGCCTGACCCAAGCCCCCTAGGTAGGCGAGATCGATCACGCTGGTGAGTAGCGTCTCATCGCGCATCTGCTGCAGGCTTTGCGCGCCGGGGACCACGGGCACGGGAACGCGTTCGCGCAGGGCGAGCTCATGGCCGACCGTACGGTATTGGCCGTCGAGGATGGGCTGGCGGATGAGGAAGCGTTGCAGATGCCGGTATGGCTAGTTCCGAGCTACGCCGACGGGTTAGGGGCGGCGTAGTGCCGCTGGGACCTCGGGCGGTGGACGTGGGCTGTTGCGTGGGCATGTTCAAGCGGTGTTTTGCAGCTTGGTGAGCAGCGCATCGACCGCCCGGTCCATCAGCGGCACGCTGTCGAGCAGATGGATCTCACCGGCACGCAGCTTGGCGGCCAACCCGTTGGCGTGGATGGACATGGCTCGCTGGCCCAGCCGGTTGGTGAATAGATAAAGACCCCGCATAGGGCTCACCCAGGCCAGCTTGGCGCGGGCGAACGAGCCGTCCTCCTGACGTATCTCGATCCAACTGCCGCGTTTGAGCTGGCGCACCATCGCACCATACAGATCCCCTTCCGGTTCGCCGCCCGCCAGCCAGCTCACGTCGGTGATGGTGATCTCCTCGGCCACGGCGTGGGTGCTCACGGCAGGCAAGGCGCTCACCTCCTGTATGAGCTTCGGATCCACCGCGACGGCTTCTTCAGTCAAGACGGGGATCTCCTCGAATTCTTCCGATGTCTCGGAACCATCGAATGGTGTGACCGGTTCGGTGATCGCTGCCGCGTCCGCCTCTGGCGTGATGCCGTGCATGCCGTTCTTCACCGCCTCGGCATGGCACTTGACCAGGGCGGCGAAAAAGCGGTCCTGCTCCAATTGCGGGTATTCGATCGCCTTCAGCCCGTCGGACAGGCGTTTGAGCAGGCTCGGCAAGCGCTGCACCAACTGCCGGCGCTCCTCGGCCGTGGCCTTGGGGGCTACGCTCCAGATCAGGTCGGTCATGGTCTGCACGGCCCCGTTCCAGGTCTCGCTGTCTTCGCCGGACTGGCTGTAGATCAGGGTCAGGAGCTGTTTCCAAGGCCCATTGAGGAAATCCTGGATCAGGCTGGGTACCGTATGGCCGAATAGCCGGGTGTGGATCGTGTCCTGTGCGACGATGCCCGCGACCTCGCGTTGCTCGCGCGTGTAGAGGATCTGAGCGCCACGTGAGGTGAGGACGTCGATCTGGCGTTTCTCCTCTGCGAGATAGCGTTCCAGGTCCTCCAGCACGGCGATGAAGACATCGAGCTTGTCGTCGAATTCGTTCAGGATGCGCTGCACCGACTCGTCCACCTTGCGGTAGAGGCCGCTGTCATGGCCTTCCTGCGGGTCCCAGCCCATGGATACCTCGGCCAGCACATCCAGCAGACGTCGGGCAGGGTGCGTCTTCTGCGAGAAGAAGGCGCGATCCAGCATGGCGACCTTGAGGACGGGGATCTGCAGGCGTCCGATCAAGGCCTTCATCGCGTCGGGCACGCGGCGGTCGTCGAGGATGTAGTCGAAGATGAGCGCCACGATGTCTAGGGTCATGACATCGAGCTGACCCATGCCAGCGATGAGTGCGCTGTTTTTGATCTCGCGCAGGACGTTGACCTGCCCGTCGGCCAGGCGGCTCGTATCCAGGCCCTGAAGGTCTAAGCCTGCACTCTGGCCGCGCTGCAACTGGGTCAGGGTCTGGACGAAGACCGGGACCGTGCCGGGGACCGCCTGGGTGGGGGTGGCTGCAGAAGCGAGCCGGCCGGGGGCCGTCGCGCCTGTCAGTGCGATCCCGTGTGCCGGGACACCGGTATGCGCACCTGGCATCGCCCCGCCCTGCGGCGGCAAGAGGCCAGGGCCTTGGACCGCCCCGTTGAGCAGTTGCTGCAGCACACCCAGCAGGTCGGCATTTGGCGCGGCGATCGGCTGGCCGGTTGCACAAGTCCCTGTCGCCTCAACCGTCGTAGGGCTCTTCCGCAGGCCGACCCGGATGCTGGGCAACACCCCCTTGTCGACAAGGAAGCGGTTGAGCGTCTGGTAGACGGCCTTGATCCGATCCGGCAGGTGTTTGCCCAGTGTGGAAATGACGACCAACCGTACCTTGAGGGTATTGTCCCGGCTCTTGACGGTGTCGAGGATGGCCTGAGCGATCACCTCCGGACCAAGCGGATTGTCCTCCGCGGCGAGGTCGCGTTGGTTGAGCAATAGCCCCACGCGCTGGTTGAGCCCGTACAGTTCCTCGCCGCAGCCGTTGTGGATTGCGTTGGCCAAGTTGTTGACGGCCAGGCTCTCTTCCAGGGCGTCGGGCTCCATCAGGCTCAGCGTGGTTTCCACCGCCTGTACAGAATTCGTGCGCAGGATCCGCTTGCGGCAAGCCTGCTTGAAACTTTGGAAGAAGGTTTGGCGGAAACAGACCTCGATGGCCGTGGCATGGTCGCGCAGGAACTCCATGCCATCGAGGTAGAGCATGCTCATCTCGTGCAGCCGGGTGTTGGCAGCTAGCACATGCAGCTCAGCGCCCGCTGCGACCGCGGCCTCCTTGACGGCCTCTACTAGGCGGTTGGCGGCCAGTTCCCCGCAGTCGTCCAGCACACGATTGCCCACCGGCCCGCTCTGGCGACGGGACTGGCTGAATTCCACGACATTGTGCGCTTCCTGCATGGTGGTCCTCCTGGTGTCAACAGCCGCTCAAGGCGTGGCGACGGACCAAGCCCCAAATGGGGCAGGCAGGCGCGCGGGCGAAGAAAAGACGAGGCGATGGCCGAGGGCCATCGTGCGGTTGGCATCCTGGCGATCCCGCTGTCATAGGGTGGTTGCACCCATTAGACCGGTGATTTTGCGTCCCCGCCTTTCGGCGCGTTTGCCCTTGCAGGTTGCACCAACGCTTGGCTGCTGGAACCGTTAACGGCAGTCCTGGGCAATAACTTTAGGGGCAGGGTGCGAGCGCCGATTCCCCCTGGATCGGCGGGTGTCGCCATGAGTGCACATTTTAGGCGCGACCAATGTCGTCTCGGCCAGGCCTCAGGATGAGATCTCCCTCGTATCCAGAGACGGGTCATCGGGGTCGCCGCGCTCATGACCGCTCAAGTGACGAGTGCGGGAAAAAGGGTAGGATGCACTTGACGGGCGGCGTTGGCATACCGATTCTATGGGCATGCGCGCCCCCGATGCCCTCCTTTGCCTCTCCGGTCATTGTCCCAACTGTCCGGCCGTCCTCGCCGCGCTGGCGGATATGGTCAAGGCCGGCAGTCTGGGCGAGCTGCGGGTCGTCAACCTCGAGCAGCGGCCGGAGATCGCACGAAGGCTTGGGATACGCTCCGTGCCCTGGCTGCGGCTTGGGCCTTTCCAGCTCACCGGCCTGCGCAGCCGGCAGGAGCTGGAGACCTGGGCGGTCCGGGCAACAAGCGAGTCGGGTTTCGCCGAAGGCTTTCACGTCATGCTCAAGGAGGGTGCGCTCGACTCGGTGATCGCGGCGGTGCGCGAGGACCCCGCACTCCTCGCCGCTGTCCTGCCCATCGTCGCCAATCCGGAGGCGAGTCTCAACGTGCGCATCGGCGCCGGTGCAGTCCTGGAATCCTTCGCTGGCCAACCTGCCCTGCGCGCGCTCATCCCGAAGCTAGCCGAGCTCGCGACTCACTCTGACCC
>CALAMX010000115.1 GCA_937925755.1 uncultured Burkholderiales bacterium | reverse complement strand
CCCTCGGCCTTCGGGCCCGCAGCACGCCCGGCATAGTCCACTCGGTACACGGCGAAACGGCAGGGCACCAGTAGGGTGATGTTGGGGTCTTCCTCGATGCCCTGTGCCAGGTATTGCGACTTGCAGGCGTAGACCACCTTGTTCTGGATGTCCATCTTGTAATGCTCGCGCAGGCCCTCGTCGATGTCTTGCACGCGTAGCACCTCCCAGTTTTGCGCCTCGATTTCTGTCTTGAGCCGGTCGAGTACCAGATTGAAGTCGGCGCTGGGCGGTAGATAGATGTAGAAGGCGCCGCCTTTCTGATGAACCTCGGCGGCATAGGCCCAGCCGGAGAGCAGCAGCCAGGGCAGGAACAACAGCAGACTCAGGGTTTTCGTCATGCGCATGATCATCCTCCATCGTCTCGTCATCGGGCGGCCGGGTCGGGGCCCGGCATTCCCTTTATAGCATGACTCCCCGTCGAGCCAAGCCTGAACGCCGTCGCGCCGATGGCGTCTCAGCGCTTGGCCCCCGGGCCCGGGCTCAGCGTCGGCCGCCGCCGGAGATGTACACGAGCAGGCGGTCCAGGCCGCGGGTGGAGAGCAGTCGCCGGGCATAGCCGATCAGGTAGGTGGGCACGGTGACGTAGTAGCGCGCTCGCGGGCGGCGGCTTTCCAGGGCGTGGATGAGCTTGTCCACCACCGCCGCTGGCGGCAGGGTGAAAGGGGCGGCGGGACCGGGCTTTTCCAGGCGTTCGAGCTGGGCGCGGTAGGCCTCGCGGTGAACACTGTGTTCAATATCGATGTATTGGCGGAAGTGGGCGATGGCGTTGGCGCGGAAACGCGTGGCGATGGGGCCGGGCTCGATCAGGCTGACGTGGATGCCGCTGCCCGCGAGCTCCAGGCGCAGGGTGTCGGTCAGGCCCTCGAGGGCGAACTTGGCGGCGACATAGGCGCCGCGGTAGGGCAGCGCCGTAAGCCCCAGGACGGAGCTCACCATGACGATGCGCCCATGTCCCTGGGCGCGCATGACTGGTATGACCCGGTTGGTGAGCTCCACCCAGCCGAACAGATTGGTCTCGAACTGCGCGCGCAGGGCCGCGCGCGGCAGGTCCTCCACCGCCCCGCTCTGGCCGTAGCCGCCGTTGTTGAGCAGGGCGTCGAGCCGGCCGCCACTGCGCGTGAGCACCGCGTCCACCGCGGCATGGATGCTGGCGGAGTCGTCCAGATCGAGCGGCAGGCTCTCGAGCCCCTGGGCATTCAGACGCGCCACGTCATCGGCCTTGCGACAGGTGGCGAAAACTCGCCAGCCGCGCGCGGATAGGATCTGGGCGGCGGCCAGCCCGATGCCGGAGGAACAACCGGTAACCAGCAGGGTGCGTCGCGTGTCCACCCCGTGAGTGTAGCCGCCAGCGCGTCCTGTGCCTATGCTGACGGTAGGCGACATAAGGAGGACCGCGATGCAGACCCTGACCAGCTACGACGCCATCCCTTACGAGAGCGTCCCCATCAGCGAGACCCATGTGGAGGGACTGGCCGCGCTGGGGCGGCTTTTTGGCGTACCCACCGCCGATCCGCAGCGCTGTCGGGTGCTGGAGCTGGGCTGCGCCGAGGGGGGAAACCTCATCCCCATGGCTTTCTACCTGCCCGGCAGCCACTTCGTCGGCCTGGACCTGTCTCAGGGGCAGATCGCCGCTGGGCAGCGGCTCGTCGCCGCGCTCGGGCTTGGCAACATCGCTCTTTTGCACCGCGACGTGATGCAACCGACCGAAGAGCTCGGGCAGTTCGACTACATCATCGCGCACGGCCTCTATTCCTGGGTGCCGGCGCCGGTGCAGGCACGGATCCTGCAAATCTGCGCGCAGCATCTTGCCCCGGGCGGCATCGCTTATGTCAGTTGGAACGCCCTGCCCGGCTGGCACACGCGGGCGGTGATGCGCGACATGCTGCTCGCCCATACCAGCGCGCTCACCAACCCCGCCGAACGGCTGCAGGCGGCATACCGTTTCCTGGCGGAATTTGGTCCCGGTCTCGCGGAGGAGGCAGGCGACCTGGCCGCCATCCTCGCCGCCGAGGTGGCCTATCTGCGGCAGGCGCCGCCTTCCTACCTCTACCACGAATATCTGGTAGAGACGAACACGCCGCTTCTGTTCCGCGACTTCGCCGCCCAGGCCGCGCGCCTGGGGCTGCGCTATGTGGCCGACGTGGACCTGCACACCTTGCTGCCGCACACCTTGGGCCGCGCGGGCCAGGCGGCGCTCTCTGGCATCGAGGATCGTCTGGCGCGCATCCAGGCGATGGACTTCCTGCGGGCACGCCGCTTCCACCGTAGCCTGCTGACCCTTGCCGCGACCCCGGTCAGGGAGGCGCCCGATCTCGACGCCTTCCGCCGCCTGGCCTTCCATGCCGATCTTACCAGCGAAGAAGAGATCGACCTGGGCTCAATCGAACGGCAGACCTTCACCACGCCCACCGGTGCCTGCTACGCGGTTGCCCATCCCTTGAGCAAGGCTGCCCTCATGTGGCTCGCTTCCGCCTATCCGAGCAGTGTCGGCTATGCCGACCTCTTCGCCGCAGCCGCCAATCTGGTCAGCGAGTATGCCGATGCCGAGATGGCGCAGAATGAAGCGGCCTTTGAGCGGGAGCTGCTCGACCTGGTGGCCTGGGGCGCGGTCAAGCCGGTCGTGACCGTGCAGACCTACGCGGTCGCCCCTGACGAACGGCCGCGCGCCCACGCGCTCGCCCGCGCCCAGACCGAGCTGGGGGCCGATTGTGTGGCCTCCATTCGCCACACCGCCGTGCATCTGGATGCGCCAGCGGCCCGTCTGCTGGGTCTGCTCGATGGCCGCCATGACCTCGCGGCCCTCACCCAGGCCATGCAACCCCTCCTGCCGCAGGAATATGCGCAAGCCGCGCGTGAGGGCTGTGAGCGCATGTTGTGGACCTTTGCGCGCCAGGGCCTGCTCGCGGGCACGGTGGAAAGCCCAGGTTGACTCGCCGTAGACTTTCCCCAGTACGACTCGAAGCGACGCGCCCATGCCGATCCGCGGTGAGATTCGCATCGTCCACTTCCTCCCAGGCCGCGTGCGTCTGCGCGTGGCCGCGCTCAAGGGCCAGCCGCAGCTAGCGCAGGAAATCCAGGCCGCCTTCGACGGGTTGCCAGGCCTGACCGGCATCCGCACGAACACCGCCACCGGCAGCGTGTTGATCACCTATGACCCGCACCGCATCCTCGCCGAGGATGGGGGAGAGCGGCTGCGGACGGTGCTGCAACAGCAATTGCCGGACCTGGACGTCGATCAGGTGATCCGCGCCTTGGGGGGCAGTCCGCAAGGGCGTTAGGCACTTGTCATCGAATTGTCATCTTGCGCCTCGTTCTATCGTCTATTTTGGTATCGAGAAAGGGGTTTTTTCCCAATTCGTCGCATGCCGAGGAGGTTGAGACATGGCAGGGATCGATGATCTGTTCAAAGGCAACGTGGTGACGGGCCTGGCAGTGGGTGTCGGGGTCGCCATCTTGGCACCGGTGATCGTCCCGATCATCTCCAGCGTGGGCAAGCCCTTGGCCAAGTCCCTGATCAAGTCGGGCATCCTGCTCTACGAAAAGAGCCGGGAGACTGCCGCGGAATTGGGCGAGGTCTTCGAAGATCTGGTGGCCGAGGCGAAGGCCGAACTCGAAGGCCAGGGCGCGACCGCTGGGATGACCGCTGGCGGCATGGCAGCGGCAGAACCGGTCACGGTAGTCACAGCACCCGTGACGGCATCGGCGACTGAGCCGGCCGCGCAGGGTGATGCTGCCTGAGGCCCGTATCGTCCACCGGCTCCCAGGTCGGCTCAGGTTCAGGTTCGATCGGCTGGGGGCAGCGGAGCAGCTCTTGGCCTTGGCAGAAAAGATGCAAGCCTGCCCCGGAGTCCGTTCGGTCAGCGCGAACCCGCTGACGGGCAGCCTCCTGATCCTGCACGCGACTAGCGATACTGAGATCCTGCGTTATGCCGAGTCGCACGCGCTTTTCAGCGTGCGACCTACGTCCCGGGATGAGGCCCAGCCGGATGCGGCAGCGGGGCTACGGGCTCTGAGCCAGGGTGTACGCCAGGTGACGGGCGGGGCCATCGATCTGGATGGCTTTCTGCTGCTGGTCCTGACGGGGCTTGCCATTCAACAGGCAATCGAAGGCAACGTCATGGTCCCGGCAGCGGCCCTGCTGTGGAACGCCTATACCCTGTCGCGCATGCCGCCGCTGGACCCCGATAGGTCTCAGCCTGTTGCGACGGGCGAGGGTGTGCCTCAGGCGGAAGCGGCGGCGTTACGCAAGGGCCGAAGGGGAACACCCGGCGCTGGCAAGTCACGACAGACCGCCCGCAAACACCGGGCTAACGTCGTCCGATGAGGGCATTGTGAAGGAGAAGCAGCATGACAGACATCGAGCAAGGCAATCCCGAGAGTGGTTATCTCGCCCAAGTGGGCCAGGCCGGCACGACGGTCAGAAGCGGTATCGTCATGAGCCTCCGGGGCGTGGACGAGATCGAGGCCGAGATCGTGAGCTTGGTGCGCAACACGGTCTCCAACACCATCAGGGCCACGGGCGCCGTCTCCAGCGAGGCGGTCGCCACAGTCCGCGATGTGATGAAGGGGGCAATCGCTGCCACCGAGGAGGTCGGCGCAGGACTCATCCTGGCTAGCAAGAGTGTGGCCAAGGGCGTGGTCATGGGCGTGGCGGACGTCGGCGGTGATGTCATCGGCGCCGCCACCGAGACCGGCAAGGCGGCCGTCAAGGGGGCCGCAGAGGTCGGCGGTGATGTGGCCATGGTGGCCAAGCGCACGGTTGACGGCGTGGTCGAGGCGGCACGCGAGACCGGCGGTGACGTGGCGAAGCTCGCCGTCGCCGCCGCCGAGGGGGCGGTGGAGGCGGCCGGCAGCATCGGTAAGTCGGCGGTAGGCGCCGTGCGCGAGATGCTGATGGGCCTGGTGGGCGGTGTCAAAGACGTCGCCGGGGCCGCCCTGCCGAAGTCTTCCTCGGGCGGCAGCACGGCCTGAGCTCAAGCGCCGCGGCCGTGGTGGGCGGCCGCGGCGTCGCAACAAAACATTCACGCGGTTGTAACACAACCTTGATCAAATCCGCACATTGGGTTTGTCACGGTTGTGTGCATGACTCACTACATCCATCATGTCCCTGGCAGGCTGCGTGTCAAATCCCCGCATCTGAAGCGCAACGCGCAGGCGGCCCAGCAGGCCAGGCAATATTTGCAACAAGTCGACGGTGTGCTGGCCAGCGAGGTCAACACCGTGACCGGCAGTCTGCTCATCCATTATGACGCCCAGCGGGTGGGCGCACAGACCCTGCTCAACTCGCTGCGCGGGCTGGGCCACCTGCCGCCCGAGCAGGCCTATCTGCCCGTGCAACAGGGGCCGAGTCCGGCGCAGACCCTGTCCGACAAGGTGGTCAACAAGCTGGTGGAGACCGTGATCGAACGCTCCGCCACCGCCCTCATCGCCGCCATCATCTGACTGGACGCGAATAGCCGCGCCGACCAGCATCAGTCGCGCAGCAGCTCCACCTTGTCGGTGCGCTCCCAGGGCAGCCCCAGGTCCATGCGTCCGACCTGGCCATAGGCCGCCAGGCGGTGGTAGAAGCCGCCGCGGTGCAGGCTGGGCAGGTGGCGCAGGCTGAAGGCGCGGATAATGCCGGCGGGACGGAAATCGAAATGCTGCTTGAGACGCTGCGCGATCTCTTCGTCCGAGACGCGGCCGGTGCCTTGGGTGTCGACCTGCACGCTCACCGGCCGCGACTGGCCGATGGAGTAAGTGAGCTGGACCTCGCAGGCGCGCGCGAGACCGGCGGCGACCACGTTCTTGGCGGCGTGTCTTGCGGCATAGGCCCCCACCCGGTCGATACGGGTGGGGTCCTTGCCGGAAAGGGCCGACTCGCTCTGGCGCGCATATTCACCATAGGTGTCGATCGCATTCTTGCGCCCGGTAAGCCCTGAGTGTCCGGCAGGTCCGCCGTTGAGGAAGGGGCCGTCTGGGTTGACGTAGATCGCTGTGCCACGGTCGGGTCGTATGGGTTCGTCGAGGAAAGCCGGCTCGATCACCTGGGCATAGAGGTCGTCGCGTAGCCGCGCCTCGCTCACCCGCCGCTCCGCCCACTGGCTGGCGACCAGAGTCAGGCTGTGGATGCGGTAGGGGTAGCCGTCGCGGTACTCCACCCCGACCTGGGTCTTGCCATCGGGGGCGAGGTAGGGGAGCTGCCGCTGCAGGCGCACGGTGGCGAGCCGCCGCGCGAGCTTGTGCGCGAGCCAGATGGGTAGCGGCATCAGCGCGGCGGTCTGGTCGCAGGCGAAGCCGAAGACATTGGCCATGTTGCGCGCGGGGATGCGCTCGATCTCCGTCTCGTCCATCTCCCGCTCATCACGCCCCGGGGCCTCGGGTAGCTCGCTTAAGCTGGTCATCACCGTGCAGCTCTCGGCGTTGAAGTCCTCCCCGTTATAGCCGACCTGGCGAATGATCTGGCGGGCGGCCTCGGGGATGTCCACGCTGGCGCTGGAGGCGTAACGCGTAGCGATGAACAGGATGCCGTTGGCCACGGCGCACTCGGCGATTACGCGGGCGAGCGGGTCCTGGCGCAGATAGCGGTCGACCACGGCGTCGGCGATCTGGTCGCAGAGCTTGTCCGGATGGCCCTCGGTGACCGACTCGGAGGTGAACATGTAATCGGTTTTCATAGCGAACTCCCGATCAGATTCGAGCTTTTGGCGGTTGCCGACTGCGCCGCCTGCTTGGTGGCCTCGATGGCGAGATAGGGCAGGCTGGTGGCGGCGCCGACCACCAGGAGGTCGGTCGGCATCGGCAAGGTGGTCCCCAACAGGCTGCGCAGCGGCGGCAGCAGCACGGTGCTCGCCTGCAAGAAGGCCGAGCCGGCCACGGCGGCGGTGAGCCAGCGGTTCTCCGGCAGGCGCTCGCGGCTGAACAGGCCGTGGGTGTCCGAACGGCAGGACAGGGCATGCAACAACTGACTCATGGTCAAGGTCATGAAGGCCAGGGTCCCTGCCTGTGGTCCCGGACCGTAACGCATGAGGCCGTAGCCATAGGCGGCAAGACTGCCGGCGGTGAGCGCCGCCGCCTCTAGGCCATAGCGGCCGAGGTCCTGGCGGCGGATGATGGGCTCCTGCGGATCGCGTGGCGGTCGTCTGAGCACGTCGGGCTCGGGGGGTTCAAGAGACAGGGCGAGGGCGGGGAAGACGTCGGTGAGCAGATTGATCCACAGCAACTGCATGGTGTTGAGTGGCTGGCCCATGCCCGCCGCGATGGCGGTGAAGGTGAGCCCGATCTCGCTCAGATTGGACGAGACCAGGTAATGGATGGACTTGCGGATGTTGGCGTAAATGGTGCGGCCCTGCGCCACCGCTAGGATCATGGTCTGCAGCTCGTCGTCCTCCAGCACCACGTCGGCCACGCTGCGCGCCACCTCGGTGCCGCCGGCACCCATGGCCACGCCGATGTCGGCCGCCTTGAGCGCCGGACCGTCATTGATGCCGTCGCCGGTCATCGCCACCACCCGTCCGGCGCGTTGCAGGGCCTGGACGATCTGCAGCTTGTGGGCGGGGCTCACACGCGAGAAGATCTCCACTCGCTCGGCCAGGGCCGAGAGGAGTTCTGGGTCGATCGCCTCGATGCGGGTGGAGTCGAGGATCTCCAACTCCTCGCCGCCGGAAAGGTCGAGTTGCTTGCCGATGGCGTAGGCGGTGGCGCTCTGGTCACCGGTGATCATCACCGTCTTGATGCCGGCCTGATGGAAGAGCGTAATCAGTTCGCGCGTGCCGGCACGGATCGGGTCTGCCATGCCGGCCAGTCCCAGCCACACCAGACCATCGGCCTCGAGGTCACTATTGCTGCGGCCGTAGGCGAAGCCCAACACGCGCAAGGCCTCGCCGGCCATGCGCTCGTTTTCCATGCGCACTTGATCGCGGTACTCGGGTGTGACCTCGGCGAGCGTGCCATCGGCCTGCACCCAGCGGCAGAGGGCGAGGACCTGCTCCGGGCTGCCCTTGACGGCAACGAGCTGCCCGCCCTCTGGCGTGGTGTGCCAGGTCGCCATCCAGGCGCGCCCTTCGCTGCGGTACTGGGTTTTGATGAGCGGGTGGCTTGCACGCACGGCGGAGACGTCCATCCCGGCAGCCACCGCCATCGCCAGCAGGGCGTTCTCCGTCGCCGTACCGTCTAGACTGAGCGTGGTCGTGCCACCATTGATACGGCTTTCATTGCACAGTACGGCCACCTGCAGCAACTGCTGCAAGGCCGGGCTGTCGGCCGGCTGCACGCGGCCGCGCGCGGCGATGAACACCCCGTCGCGCACGGCGAGCCGCTCGCCACCGACCCAGACCGCCAGCACGGCCATGCGGTTTTGCGTAAGCGTGCCGGTTTTGTCCAGACAGATGACCTGGACCGAGCCGAGGGTCTCCACCGCGGAGAGCCGGCGGATGAGCACGTGTTGGCGGCGCATGTCACGCAGCCCCAGGGCCAGCGTGGTGGTGGCCACGGTGGGCAGCCCCTCTGGCACGGCCGCCACGGCGAGCGAGATGGCGGCCCGCAGCATGGGCAAGAAGCCATAGCCGCGCCCCAGCCCGACCAGGAACACCCCGCCGCAGATGGCGAGCGACAACCAGACGAGCTGGTTACCCAGGCGGTCGAGCTGGCGCTGCATGGGGGTCTCGGGCGGGCGCGTCTCGCCCACCAGGGCCTGGATCAGGCCCAGCTCGGTGGCCGCCCCCGTCGCCACCACCACCGCCACGGCACTGCCGCCGGTGACCGCCGTGCCCATGTAGACCATGTTGTTGCGCTCGGCCAGGGGCAACGCCTCGCTAGTGAGTGCCTGCGCCGTCTTGGCCACCGGCAGACTCTCGCCGGTGAGCGCCGACTCGTCCACCCTGAGCTCACGCGCATGCACCACGCGGGCGTCGGCCGGCACCAGGCAGCCGGGGGTCAGCAGTACGATGTCGCCGGGCACGACCTCTGCGGCGGCCACCTGCGCCACCTTGCCCTCCCGCAGCACCGGCACCGGTGGTCTGGGGGCAGCGGTGAGGGTGTCGATGATGCGTTCGGCCTGACTCTCGGTGGCGTACCCGATGCCGGCGTTGATCAGCACCACGCCGAGGATCACGGCGGCATCGGCGAGCCCCCCGGTGGCCGCCGAGAGTAGTGCCGAGGCCCCCAGCAGCAGCACTGGCAGGCTGTCGAACTGGCCCAGGAAGATCGCCAGGGCGGAACGGCGCTGAGCCTGCGGCAAAACGTTGGGGCCATAGCGTGCCCTGCGTTCGGCCACCCGTGCGGCATCCAAGCCCCGCCCGACGTCGACCTGATGCTGCGCCAAGACCTCGGCCGCAGACATGACATGCCAGCGGCTCGCGCTGCGCGCGGCCGCCGGTGCGGCCGAGTTGGATGGTGCCGACGACTTCTGGCGCGCCGGGGCGCTGACCTCCTGAGCCGCCTTGCGTGGCGGCAGCCTGGGATTGGCCAGGCGGCGCAGCGAATTCGGCTCGGGCGCGGCATGCGCCTCGATCAGGCCACTGAGCGAGGCGGCCAAACCCTGGATGAGTCCCTCGATCGACTGCTCCGGCGGGTAACGCAGCAGGAGTGTGCCGGTCAGGCTGCTGATCGATTCGAGCCGGACCGTCTCGCTCGCTGCCAACGCGTCGCGCACCCGCTGACAGGCCGCCTCGTCACGGTAGAGCCCACGCAGCCGCAGCCGCGCCCGCCCTGGCACCTGGGCATGCACGACCTCGATGCCGACGCGCGCCGCTGCCTCATCCATCGCTGTCCAAACACGAAATATGACCTTATCAATCTAGCGCATACCACGCCCTTTTCGGTTACAGCGCGTCGTAACACGGCCGGTCCCAAGGCGTGTCTTGAGCGGCCTGCTGATAAGTTTACCCACTGGCAAGCCAGGGGAGCTCTGCATAACGGACAGCGCGGGCGCTCGGCTCAATTGCGCGGTCTTGGCTTCGGCCGCTCACTTTCGCTTAGGCTTCCACGCCTGACCGCATGTTGTGTCCCGCGGCTCGCGCTGCGTCTCGCTCGCGGGGTTATGCAGGGCTTCCCTAGCGGCGCTGCTACGTCTTGTCCTGCTCGGTGTCGGGCGTGTTGAGGTGCCAACTGCCGGCAGGCCTCCCGACCCGGCCCATCCGCGGCGTTGAAACCGCCCCCCGCACTGATTACCGCGCTGCGCTATACTCAGCAGGACAAATGTGCTGATCGGACGACACGGCATGGAAGTTGCGGATACCCTCAAAAAGGCCCTGCAGGACTGGCTCATCCCCGAGTTCGAGAAACTCCATCTGGAGATGGCCGAGCTGCGCGGACAGGTCAGTGGCATCAACAAGCGGCTGGACGACATCAACCTGCATCTGGCCGACCAGAGCCGCCGTATAGATGAAACCAACAAACGCATCGATGAGACCAACAAGCGCATTGACGCCATCCATGCCGATGTGATCAAACGCATCGATGACAGTAACAAACGCATGGACGCCTTGCATGCGGACCTGTTGAAGCGCATCGACGACGTACGGAACCGTGCCGATCAGCATTACCTGGAGACCACCCGGCGTATCGAGGCTCTGGCGAGTGACGTGCAGGTGCGCTTCGACCAGCTCAACGCCCGTCTCGACCGCTTCGAGGAACGCTATGTGCTGCGCACCGAGCAGCAAGAGATCAAGCGGCACCTCGAACATCTCGAACGGCGGGTGCAGGGCCTGGAGAAACGGCTGGCGGCATGACAACCCGGTGGGTTGGCCAGGCTGTCGCGCCGAACGGGGTCAACGTCGATCGTCTGTCGCAGACCTGCATGATGACCAGTCGTCATCCTTAAATCGCCAACGGCAAGACGATCGCCGCCTACTCGCTACGCGGCAGGGCGCGTCGCTCGAGCGCCCCGCCATGCGTGCGTGCCACGACTGCCCGTGCAGCCTAAGGCCGCCACCCAGTCGGCGAGCCGCCTCACCGCGGGGAAGCTTTGCACCAGACGTCTCTTCTCGGCAGCGCAAAGTCATACCCGACCTGGATGATCCGCGCAGACTGTTGGTTGCCGAGCGTACCCTGCTTGCCTGGAACCGCACCGCCGTGGGGCTCGAGAACTTCGGTTTCTTGGTCGAGCTTCGGCCTCTCCCTGCGCGGGTCATGCGCCAACAGGTCGAGCCTATGCCGCGCAGCGCCATCCGGCTCATCGGCATGGTCTTCACCTTGCCCGGCGTGGCGACTCTGCGCCTGTCGGTGCGCCAATATCGCCGGGTCATGCGCTCGTCTAGGGCGCATGAAGTCCCTTCGGGCTGCCGGTGCATGGCGGCGTGCGGGTCAACCCAGCGCTCGCCTTGGTGGGCTGCGTCCTGGTGGCCTACCGGGCACTGCTCGGAAACGCCGCTTCGACGCTGCCGCGCCGACGGGTTCAGACCGCCCGGTCCACCGCCGCCTCGCCTTCGAGGATGGCGGCATGCGCTGCCGCCAGGCGAGCGATGGGTACGCGCGGGGCAGAGCAGGAGACATAGCTGAGACCGATCTGGTGACAAAAACGGATCGAGGCGGGATGCCCACCGTGCTCGCCGCAGATTCCCACCTTCATGTCCGGCCGCGTGCTGCGCCCCCACTGCACGGCCAGGTTCATGAGCTTGCCCACCCCTTTGACGTCCAAAACCTCGAAGGGGTTGTCTTGGAGGATCTTGTTTTGGTTGTACATGGGCAGGAACTTGTTCTCGGCGTCCTCGCGTGAGAAGGAGAAGGTGGCCTGCGTCAGATCATTGGTGCCGAAGGAGAAGAACTCGGCCTCCTCGGCCAGGCTCTCCGCCCTGAGACAGGCGCGCACCACCTCCAGCATGGAGCCGAACTTGAAGTCGAGCTTCACGCCATGCGCCGTTTCGACCTCGGCGCGGATCTCCTCCACCCAGGCCTTGACTCGCTTCAATTCCTGCGCGGTGCAGACCTGCGGCACCATGATCTCGGGGTGGACTTCTAGACCTTCCTTCTGACACTCCGCAGCCGCCTCCAGGATGGCGCGGATCTGCATGGCGTAGATCTCGGGGAAGGTCAGTCCCAGGCGCACGCCACGATGGCCCAGCATGGGGTTGACCTCGTGCAGCATGCGCACCTTCTTCAACATGGCCTCCTTCTTGCGGATGGCCTCGTTCACCAGGGCCGGGTCGGCCAGCCTCTGCACCTGCGGGTGCTCGCCGCTCAAACGTGACATGAATTCGGCGGCCTCGGCCAGCACGTGCATGCCGCGCACGGTGTCGGCCAGGTGGCGCAGGGTGGCGATCTCCTCGACGAGCTGCTGTTCGCTGGGCAGAAACTCGTGGATGGGCGGGTCGAGCAGCCGCACGGTCACCGGCCGCGGTGCCATGACCCGGAAGATGGCCTTGAAGTCCTCACGCTGAATGGGCAACAGGCGGTTCAACGCCGCCTGGCGGTCGGCCGGGGTCTCGGCGACGATCATCTCGATGACGATGGGCAGGCGCTCGACGGCGTTGAACATGCGCTCGGTGCGGCAAAGCCCGATACCCATGGCACCATACTTGAGCGCCCGCTCGGCATCCCTTGGGGTGTCGGCGTTGGCCATGACCTTGAGCCGCGCCATCTCGTCGGCCCAGGCGAGCAGGGTCTTGAGCTCGGGCGAGAATTCCGCCTCGATCATCGGTACCTCGCCGAGGTAGACGTTGCCAGTGGTGCCGTCGATGGTGATCAGGTCGCCCTCGTGGATCACGTGTTCCCCCACCACGGCCTGGCGCATGCGTACATCGACGTGGATACCCTCGGCGCCGGCCACGCAGGGCTTGCCCATGCCACGCGCCACCACCGCGGCGTGGCTGGTCTTGCCACCGCGGCTGGTGAGGATGCCTTGGCTCGCGAAGAAGCCATGGATGTCCTCGGGCTTGGTCTCCTCGCGCACCAGGATCACCCGCTCGCCAGCGCGCCCACGCTTCTCGGCGCGGTCGGCGTCGAACACCGCCACGCCCGAGGCCGCCCCCGGCGAGGCGGGTAGGCCGCGCGCCACCGCCCGCGCACGGGCCTTGGGGTCGAGGCGCGGGAACAGGAGCTGCTCCAGCATCTCCGGCTGGATGCGCATCAAGGCCTGGCGGCGATCGATCAGTCCCTCCTGGACCATCTCCACCGAGCTACGCACCAAGGCCTGCGCGTTCATCTTGCCGTTGCGCGTCTGCAGCACGTAGAGCACGCCGCGCTCGACGGTGAACTCGAAGTCCTGCACCTCCTTGTAGTGCGCCTCCAGGCGGTTTCTCAGCTCGACCAGTTGTTGATAGATGTCCGGCCGCTCGTGCTTGAGTTCCGCCAGCGGCTTGGGTGTGCGGATACCGGCCACCACGTCCTCGCCCTGCGCATTGGTGAGATACTCGCCGTACAAGACGTTCTCCCCGGTGGCCGGATCGCGCGTGAAGCCCACGCCGGTGGCGCTCCAGTTCTCGCCTTCGTCGCCCATGTTGCCGAAGACCATGGCCACCACGTTGACCGCCGTGCCGTTGGCCATCTCCGGGGTGATCTTGAACTCGCGCCGGTAATCCACCGCGCGCTTGCCCATCCAGGAATTGAACACTGCGCGAATGGCGATCATGAGTTGCTCATATGGGTCCGCCGGGAAGGGCTTGCCGGTCACCCGCTCCACGACGGCCAGGAAACGTTCGGCGATCTCGGCCAGATGGCCAGCATTGAGCCCCAGGTCGTGCTTGACCCCGGCGGCCTGTTTCACCGCCTCGAATTCGCTATCGAACGCCTCTTCCGGCACGCCCAGGGCCACCTTGCCGAACAGTTGGATGAAGCGCCGATAGGCGTCGTAGCCGAAGCGCTCGTTGCCGGTCTGCTCGATCAGCCCCTTCAGCGTCTCACGGTTCAAACCCAGATTGAGGATGGTGTCCATCATGCCGGGCATGGACAGCGCCGACCCTGAACGCACCGAAACCAGCAGGGGGTTGACGCGCCCGCCGAAGGTCTTGCCGGTCTTCGCCTCCACCGCCGCCATGTGCAGCCGTACCTGCTCCATCACCCCCTCGGGTAGCCGCCGCTCCGGGTCGTCCAGATAGGCCAGGCAGGCCTCGGTGGTGATGACGAAGCCGGGCGGGACATTGAGCCCAATCTGCGTCATCTCGCACAGATTGGCGCCCTTGCCACCCAGCAGATGTTTGTTCTTGCCGTCGCCTTCGGTGAAGGCATAGACCCACTTCTTGCTCACGAGAAACCTCCAGACCGCGTAGTCAATGGGATGGGCACAGCATCCGATGGCCCCTACCGCGCGCTGGACCGGGCTTGACAAGCAACGGTCGCCTCTGGCTGGTAGCGCGCAAGCCACAGCAGCCCCATCACCGTCTTACCCTCGCAGATCCGGCCATCGCCAATCATGGCAAGCGCCTCCTGCCAGGGCACGCGCAGGATCTCCAGGAACTCGTCGTGGTCGGGACCATCGCCGACTTGCCTCAAGCCCCGCGCCAGGAAGAAGACGAGCCGCTCGTTCGAGTAGCCGATACAGGGATAGAAGGTGGCGAGATAGTGCCATTCGTCCGCGATGAAGCCGGTCTCTTCTTTAAGCTCCCGCTGCGCGCAGGCGAGTTCCGTCTCGTGCGGGTCGAACTTGCCTGCAGGCAGTTCGATGAAATCGCGGTGTAAAGGGTAGCGATGTTGGCGCTCCAACAGCACGTCGCCGTTGTCGAACAGCGGGATCACCACCGCCGCCCCTGGATGCACGAGGTATTCCCGGGTGGACTCACGGCCGTTGGGCAGCCGCACCCGGTCCCGCCGCGCGTGCAACAGCCGGCCGGCATAGACCGTCTCTGAGCTCAGGGTCTCTTCGCTGAGATCACGACCGCTGGCGGGGAGGAAGTCGCGCATGGGAATAATCCTCGTTGACTCGGCTTGACAGTATAAGCCCTGCATGCGCATACCATATGACAGGTGTCTGAGACCGCCGACATGGTCAGAATAGGGGGCGGTGTGTTGCCGCCAGTCTGGAACTGTGGCGGTAGCAACCCAATGACCGGCATGGTCGTGAACCGGGGCACGGCGTCCGACGCGAGAACTTTCGGCCGCCGCTTGGCATGGCTTGGCGTACGCTTCAGTCCGCCTGTTCGGCTTCGGCAGCGGCGATGGCCGCCCGCTGCCGTTCGGCGAACTCACTGGCGGCGTTGAAGCCGCGCAGCCGGAGGATGTGGTTGCGCACTGCCACCTCGACCAGGACCGCGAGGTTACGGCCGACCGCCACCGGGATGCGGACCTCCGGAATTTCGACACCGAGGATGACCCGCCCCTCGGCGTGCATGTCCAGGCGGTCGATCTCCTCCCAGCGCTCAGCCGGGGTGAGATTGATGATGAGCTTGAGGTTTTTGCGGTGTTTGACGGCGGTCTCGCCGAACAGACGGCGCACGTTGATGACTCCCAGGCCCCGCACCTCCATGAAGTCCTGCAGGAGCGCGGGGCAGCGTCCCTCCAGGGTATCGGGCGAGACGGCGAAGATATCCACGGCATCGTCCGCCACCAGCCGGTGGCCGCGCGAGATGAGCTCGAGGGCGAGCTCACTCTTGCCCACGGCCGGGTCGCCGGTGATCAGCACGCCCAGGCCGGAAACCTCGAGGAAGACACCGTGCAGCATGGTCGAAGGGGCCAGGGCCTGGCTCATGATGTGCGAGAGCACGCGCATGAGATTGGGGCTGGGCTCGGGCGAGGTGAACAGCGGGGTGGCGGTGCGCTCCGCGGCCTCGACCATGAGTTCCGGCACGGCCTCGCCGTTGGCCACCACCACCGCCGCCAACTCGGCCGAGAAAAGGTTGTCGATGGCCTGGCGCAGGTCCTCGGGCGAGAGCCGGCGCAAATAATCCATCTCCGCACAGCCCAACACCTGCACTCGGTTCGGATGCACGAAGTTCAAGTGACCGATCAGGGCCAGGCTAGGTTTCTGTACGCTGTCGGAGGTGAGCAGGCGGTCACCGCCGTCGCGGCCCGCGCGCCAGACGAGCTGCAGGCGCTCCGAGGCCGCGCGGTAGAGCTCGGCCACGGTGATACCGTTGCTCACGGCCTCCAAGCCTCGATCAGCTTGTAGAGCTCGGTGGCGTCCGCGGCGTGGCGCAGCTTGTCACGGAAGGCGGCGTCACTGAGCATCTGCGCGAGCTCGCCGAGGATCTGCAGGTGCAGATCGGTGGCGGTGGCGGGCGCCAACAAGACGAAGACCAGGTCCACCGGCAGGTTGTCGGGTGCGTCGAAATCGATCGGCGCCTTGAGTCGTACAAAGGCGCCGGCGGCATCCTTGAGCCCTTTGATGCGCCCATGCGGGATGGCAATGCCATAGCCCAGGGCGGTGGACCCCAGCTTCTCGCGCGAGAACAGGCTGTCGAAGACCTCACTGGCGGAAATGCCCTCGCTGGCCTCGAATAGCTTACCGACCAGCTCGAAGAGGCGCTTCTTGCTGGCGGCATCCAGGTCCACGACCACGTTCTGTGGCCGGATCAGGGGGGCGATCAGATTCATGGCTCAGGCCATGGGGGGCCAGATGCTAGCCCAGTTCCGTACTCTGTCGCTTGCGACCGCCGGCTTCGCGATGCACGTCGCTGATCTTTTCCTTGTGCTTGAGGATCTGCCGATCCAGCTTGTCGGCCAAGGTGTCGATGGCGGCATACAGGTCACCGTCGACGTGCTCCACATAGATGTCCTTGCCCGGCAGGTGGACGTTGACCTCCGCCTTCTGGCGCAGCTTCTCGACCGACAAGACGACGGACACGTCGATCACGTGATCGAAATGGCGGGTCACCCGCCCGATCTTCTCCTCGACATAGCTGCGGATGGCGGGGGTAACGTCGAGATGGTGACCGGTGATGTTGAGGTTCATGTGGATGGCTCCTTATCAAAGCAAAAATCAGACAGACTTGCGCTGTGTGGCCGGTGGGATGTTCATCGCCTCCCGGTATTTTGCGACGGTTCTACGCGCGACGACAAAGCCCTGCTGTTTGAGCATTAGCGAGATGGCGCTGTCGGACAGGGGATCGGCGCGGTTTTCCGCCTCGATGAACTGCTTGATCAGGGCCTTGATCGCCGTGCTGGAGGTCGCACCCCCAGCATCCGTGGTGATCGAGCTGCCGAAGAAGTATTTGAATTCATAGATCCCCCGCGGCGTCATCATATACTTCTGCGTGGTCACACGGGAGATGGTGGACTCGTGCAAGTCGAGCGCCTCGCCGATCTCGCGCAGCGTGAGCGGGCGCATGGCCACTTCCCCATATTCCAAGAAATGCCGCTGGCGGTCGACGATGGCCTGCGCCACCCGCAAAATGGTCTCGAAGCGCTGCTGCACATTTTTGATCAGCCAACGCGCCTCCTGGAGCTGCGAGGTCAGGCTCGCCGCCTCTTCCCGATGCTGACGCAGAATGTCTGCATACATCTGGTTGATTCTCAACTTGGGCATGGCATCCGGGTTGAGGCTCGCCAGCCACACGCCCTTGACCTTTTTCACGATCACGTCGGGCACCACGTAGTGGGTGTCTGCGGGCGCATAGCGCGCCCCCGGTCGCGGGTCGAGCGAGGTGATCAACTGGCGCATGGCGGTGAAGTCCCGGTCGTTGGGCATGTCCAGGATCTTTTTGAGCTTGCCGTATTCGCGCTGCGCCAGTAGGGCCAGGTGGTGACGTACGACGGTCTTGGCCGCCTCGAGGTGCGGGGTGTCCTGGGGCAGAGCGTTGAGCTGTAGCCAAAGGCATTCGCTCAAATCGCGCGCGCCCACACCGACCGGATCGAAGCTCTGCAGCAGCTTGAGGGCCGCCTGCAGTTCAAGGGGATCGACATCCCACTCGCGTGGCAACATCTGCGCCACCTCGTCCAGACCGACCGAGAGATAGCCGTCCTCATCCAAGCTCTCGATGAGCAGGCGCACCAGGCGGCGGTCCCGCTCGGGCATGACGGTGAGGGAGAGCTGGTTGAGCAGGTGCTGGCGCAGGCCAGCGCTGGCGGTGTCGGGCTGCTGGAATTCGCGGTCGCCCTCGTCCACGTGGCTAGCGCCGGCGTAGCTACGCTCCCCCCAGGCCATCTCTTCGTAGACTTCCTCGCCGTTGACGGCGATCCGAGCCTCGCCGACAGTCTCGCCGTTCGCCTCTTCCGGCGCGGCGTAGCCTTCATCCAGACGCTCCAGCATAGGGTTTTCCTGCAGCATCTGTCGGATCTCCTGGTCCAGCTCCAGGGTGGACAACTGCAGGAGTCGAATCGACTGCTGCAACTGCGGCGTGAGGGTGAGCTGCTGGTGCAGCTTCAGCTGTAGGCTTTGCTTCATGCGTCGAGGCGGCTGTGCATACGCCCCATTATCGGACATCCGGCCAGTTTCTAGAGGCGGAAGTGCTCTCCCAGATAGACTTTGCGCACACTGTCATTATAAATGATCTCCTCCGCGCGCCCGGCCGCGAGCACCGAGCCCTCGTTGATGATGTAGGCCCTATCGCAGATGCCTAAGGTCTCGCGCACGTTGTGGTCGGTGATCAACACCCCAATGCCGCGCTCGACTAGGAAGCGGACGATCTTCTGGATGTCCATCACGGAGATCGGGTCGATGCCGGCGAACGGTTCGTCGAGCAGGACGAAGCGCGGCTCGATGGCCAGCGCACGGGCGATCTCCACACGCCGACGCTCGCCACCCGACAGGCTCACCGCGCGCGCCTCGCGCAGATGGGTGATATGCAGATCTTCGAGCAGATCGGTGAGATGTTCTTCCAGTTCCGCCCCTTTGAGCCCGCGCAGCTCGAGCACCGCAGCGATGTTCTCGGCCACGTTGAGCTTGCGAAAGATGGAGGGCTCCTGCGGCAGGTAGCACAGCCCCTCGCGGGCGCGGCGGTAGACGGGGGCATGGGTGATGTCCACCCCGTCGAGCAGGATGCGGCCGCTGTCCGGGCGAACTAGACCGACCAGCATATAGAAGCAGGTCGTCTTGCCGGCGCCGTTCGGGCCCAGGAGACCGACCACCTCGCCGCTTTCCACCCGCAGCGAGACGTCGTTCACCACTTGACGCGAACGGTAACGCTTCTTAAGGGCAGTGGCCTCCAGAACGCTCATGGTCTGGTGGCCGGTCCCACACTGGGACGCGTGGGGGCAGCCTCCAGGCCACTCTGGCCGTCGCCCTCGCGCTGGGGGGGTAGGATCACGGCCCGCACTCGCCCGGGTTTCTGCCCCGGCAGGCCACCGCTGGCCTGATAGACCTCGGTTCGCGCGTCATAAACGATGAGATCGCCGCGTAACTCCTCCTCGCCCTTCTTGAGGTAGGCTTCGCCGATGAGCCGCACCTGTTCCTTGCGCGCGTCGTATTCCACGCGATTGGCCCAGGCATCGACCCAGTCGCCGCGTCCATCCAGACGCTGGCGGAAGTGTACCGGTCGACCCGTGGCAACTCCAGTCAAGAAGCCCTCGGCGTCCTGGCGCACCTCGATGCGGTCGGCCTGCACGCGTAGGCTTCCTTGGGTAAGGATCACCTTGCCCTCATAGACTGCGATCTTCTTGAGGTCGTCCATGCGCACCGCGTCTGCCTCGACCTGGATAGGCTTGTCGCGGTCGGCACGCTCGGCATGAACGTTGAAAACGGTTGCGCACACGAGTGCCAGCACCACCAGGGCCAGCCGATCAACGAGTTGCATAGATCCCCCGGACGTTGCCCCTGAGGTCCAGACTGCGCGCCTTGGCATCGAACACCAGGCTATTGGCGGTCAGGCGAGAATCCCCCTGGCGCAGCTCAACAGGCTTGTCGGTGCGCATGATCTGTGCCTCCGGCGTGATCTGCAGATAGACGGTGGTGAGGACGAGCTCAGGCACCTCCGCCGTGGCCGCCCGGCTGACCCGCACCCTGTCGAGCAGGTGCACGTGTTCGCCTTGTGTGGAGACGAAACCACGGGCCGATTCGGCGCGGATGGTTGGGGCCTGCACGGACTGGATCTGGAAACGGGGCGCGGTCAGCTCGGTCGTTTCATCATCCGTGTAATAGACCATCTTGGCCGCTGCCAGGGCATAGCGCGGGTAGCCCTGGGGGTCGAAGGCAGTGGCGACGAAGTTTTCGACGATCAAGTCCGGTGTGTGCCGGAAGGCCGCATCGTCAGCCGGCAACGGCTGGCTGGCGAGCTGATTCAGCCAGTAGGCCAGGGCCGCCATCACGGCCACCACCGTGAGCGGCAGCCAGGAGGTGGATTGGGCGATCATCGGTCGTACAAGGCCAGTTGGGCATCCCAGGTGCCCTGGGCGCGCATGATCAGTTCGCAGGCCTCGCGTGCCGCGCCGCGGCCGGCCTGGGCCTGAGTGACATAGTGGACCTGCTGGCGCACCAGCTCCGGCGCACTGGGCACCGACAGGGCCAGACCACAGCGCTTGAGCACAGGTAGATCGACGATGTCGTCACCCATGTAGGCCGTCTGCTCGGGTGTGAGCCCGGTCTCCGCCAGCAGGGTCTGGTAGGCAGCGAGCTTGTCGTCGGCCCCTTGGAAGATGCGCGAGATGTTGAGATTCTTCGCCCGGTGCAGCACCACGTTGGAAGTGCGACCGGTAATGATGGCTGCCTCTACGCCGGTTGCGCGCAGCATCTTGATGCCATGGCCGTCGAGCGAGTTGAAGGCCTTGTACTCCTGGCCGTCATCGCCATAGAAGAGGCTGCCATCGGTCAGCACGCCATCGACGTCGAAGATGATCAGGCGCACGGCGGCGGCGCGCCGATGAATCGTCTGCATGTCCACCGCCATGCTCGCCTCCCTCAGACCACACCGGCCCGCAACAGGTCGTGCATGTTGAGCGCGCCGGTCAGCCGCCCCTCGGCATCGAGCGCGAGCAGGCCGTTGACACGGGCCTCTTGCATCAGGCGCGCGGCCTCCACCGCCAGGACGTCCTCGGAAATGGTGCGCGGGTTGCGCGTCATCACCTCATGGATCGACAGATTGCGCACGTCCACGTCATGGTCGAGCAATCGGCGTAGGTCGCCGTCGGTGAAGACGCCGGTGAGGCGGCCCGCCTCGTCGACGACGGCGGTCATGCCGAGCCCCTTGCGCGTCATCTCCAACAAGGCCTCCTTGAGGCTGGCCGACTCGCGCACCACCGGTAGGGCCTCGCCCCGATGCATGAGATCGCGCACGTGCACCAGCAGGCGCCGTCCCAGGCTGCCCCCTGGGTGGGTGCGGGCGAAGTCCTCGGCGGTGAAGCCGCGGGCATAGAGGGTCGCCACCGCCAAGGCATCGCCCAGCGCCAAGGCGGCCGTGGTGCTGGCGGTGGGGGCGAGGTTGTGCGGGCAGGCCTCTTGAGCGACCTGGGCGTCGAGATGGATGTCGGCCTCACGCGCAAGCGTCGAACGAGCGTTGCCGGTCATGGCGATGAGCCGCGCCCCCTTGCGCTTGATCGGTGGCAGGATGGTGACGAGCTCGGGGCTCTCTCCCGAGTTGGACAAGGCGAGCACGACATCCTGCGACGTGATCATGCCCAGGTCGCCGTGGCTGGCCTCGGCCGGGTGCACGAAGAAGGCAGGAGTGCCCGTACTGGCCAGGGTCGCCGCGATCTTGCGCGCGATGTGCCCGGACTTGCCCATGCCGCTGACCACGACCCTGCCCGTACAGTGGAGAAAAGACTCGACGGCCGCAACGAAGGCATCTCCGACGCGATCCGCCAGGGCCTGCACGGCCTCGGCCTCGATGGCGAGCGTGCGTCGCGCGAGGGCAAGGATGTCGGCGGCACTGATCTCGGGGGATGTCATAATGGCGGTAAAGTATAGCGGTTTTCCCTGGCCCCTAGCTTGCCTGCTGCCAGTTTGGCGCAGCGGCGCGCGGGCCGGCCCCTGCTCGGACCCTCGGCTCACCCATGCCCACCACCCTCGAACTCGTGCTCCTGCTGCTCGGCACCGCCGTTTTGGCAGTGGCCTTGTTCCGGCGCCTCAAGCTCCCGCCGATCCTGGCCTACATCCTGATCGGCGCCTTCCTCGGCCTGACGCTACCGACCCACGAGGCCGACTCGCCCGCCGCCCATCTGGCTGAGTTCGGCGTCGTCTTCCTGATGTTCTCCATCGGCCTGGAGTTCTCCCTGGCCAAGCTGAGGACCATGCGCACGGAGGTCTTCGGCATGGGGGGCGCCCAGGTGGTGCTGACCACGCTCGCCTTCACCGGTGTCGGCCTGGCTGCGGGCATGTCCCTTGAGTCGGGGCTCGCCGTCGGGGCCATCCTCGCCCTATCCTCCACCGCCATCGTCAGCAAGCTGCTGGCCGAGCGCAGCGAGCTCGACAGCGAGCACGGCCGATCGGTCATCGGTGTGCTGCTGTTTCAGGATCTGGCGGTCGCCCCGCTGGTGATCTTCATCCCGGCGCTCGCCGCCAGCCAGGACCTCACCGCCTCGCTCATCCTGGCCAGCGTCAAGGCGATTGCGGCGCTCGCCCTGATCCTGATCATCGGCCAGCGCGTCATGCGCCCCTGGTTCCATGTCATCGCCCAGGCCAAGTCGAGCGAGCTGTTCATGCTCAACGTGTTGCTGATCACCCTGGGGCTCGCTTATGTCACCGAGCAGGCGGGGCTGTCCATGGCGTTGGGCGCGTTTCTGGCCGGGGTGCTGATTGCCGAGACGGAATACCGCTACCAGGTCGAAAGCGACATCCGCCCCTTCCGCGATGTGCTGATGGGGCTCTTCTTCGTCTCTATCGGCCTTCTCCTCGACTTTGGGGTTCTGCTTGAACATTGGCCGCAGGTCCTCGTCGCCGTGGTCCTGCTGGTGCTGATCAAGCTCGTACTGGTCATCGCCATCGTCTGGCTGTTCCGGCGCAGCGGCTCGACCGCCGTCAAGAGCGGGCTGGCGCTCGCGCAAGCCGGCGAGTTTGGCTTCGTGCTGCTGTCCGTGGCCGCACGCCACGGGCTGATCGAACCGACGCTCAATCAGTATCTGCTGGCGGCGATGATCTTGTCGATGCTGGCTGCCCCGCTGCTCATCCATTCCGCGCCGCGTATCGCGCGTCGGCTCGACGAGCGCGAGTGGAGCCGACGGGCGGTGGGCATACACGAGATCGCCGCGCGCTCCTTCGGCATCCATGACCACGTGATCCTTTGCGGCTACGGCCGCACCGGCCAGAGCCTCGCCCGCCTCCTGGAGGCGGAGGGCGTCCCCTACATTGCCTTGGATCACGACCCCAAGCGGGTGAGCGCCGCCGCGGCCGCTGGCGAGAACGTCGTCTTCGGCGAGTCGACCCGCACCGAGGTCTTGCTCGCCGCGGGGCTACGTCGGGCCCGCGCGGTGGTGATCACCTTTGCCCACACCCCTGCGGCCTTGCGCACCCTCGCCGCAGTCCAGCAGATCAGGCCGGAGGTGCCGGTGATCGTACGTACCGTGGACGAGACCGACCTCGACCGCCTGCGCGAGGCCGGTGCCACCGAGGTGGTGCCGGAGGTGATGGAGGGGGCCTTGATGCTCGGCTCACAAACCCTGCTTTTGGCCGGCATCCCGCTGGCGCGCGTGCTCAAGCGCATCCGGCAGACGCGCGCGGCGCGCTATACCGCCTTGCGCGGCTATTTCCGCGGCCTCACCGATGAGGCCGCGGAGGGCGAGGCCGGGCAGGAACGCCTGGTCAGCATCCCCCTCACCGAAGGCCACCCGGCCGTCGGCCGGCGGCTTACGGAAATCGGCTTGGAGGCCACCGGCACCGTGGTGGTGGCGGTACGCCGGCACGGCATCCGCGGCACCGAACCGACGCCCGACACACGCCTTGAAAGCGGAGACATCCTCGTCCTGCGCGGCACGCCGGAGGCCCTGGCGGCAGCCGAGATGCAACTGGCTTCCTGAAGCCAACGGCACTCGGCTTCAGAGGGTCATGGCCAGCGCTGACCGACCGTCTATCGTCCTTCCGCTCAAGCCTTCAGAACAGTGCGGCAGCGCCGCAATTGCTCTCCCCCCCGGCGGCGTTCCACAGCCCCGTGCGGCTGTCGTAGCAGCGCGCCGCCACCGGCGACGGGCCACCCCCGCTGTAGGGGCTGAAGCGGAAATTGCCGCCGTCGGCGCGCCCATCGTCGATCTTGCGGTCGATCTCGGCCAGGATCTTGGCCGGGATCTGGTTACCGGTCTTGAGGTTCAGGCGCGGCATGCCGCCCGAGCCGGCGAACTCGGCATCGTGCTGCAGTTGCAGACGGGCCCCATAGGGGTTGCGCGGCCAGTCGCCGGCGGGATCGGGGTGGCTGTCGCTGGCGCGATATTGGCCGGTGATGAGGTTGGCATGCGACAGATGCACCCAGGCGAGCAGACCTTCGCGGGCCTGCGGCGTGTCCTGCACCACTCCGTCGCCGTTGCCGCCCACCTGTGGGTTGGGGATGCCCGCCAGGTTGGCGTAGGCCAGCGGCCCGGGATAGTCGCCGGGTGCCGCCTGGTATTTGTCCTGGAAGGCGATATAGGCGGCCTTGATGCTTTCCATCTGCGAGATCAGGTTACGCACCCGCGCGCTGTCGATGAGCTCCTGTCCCTTGAGCACACCACCCAGCAGTAGACCGATGACCACCAGGACGATGGCCAGCTCGATCAGGGTGAATCCGGTCAACACACGCGGCATGGCACACCGCTGCAAGCAAGCGGCACGCCTGCCGCCGGGGCCGGCGGGATGGCGTCCGGCAGCGGCCAAGCTCGTGGCGAGCGTCGGTCCGTCGACACTCCCGTCCGAAATTCGACTGTGCGCTGGAGGAGGCATGGCGTGCAGTGTACGCCCCCGAACCTGTCGCCTCAATTTTCCGGGAACTGCTCCGATGATTAAACCTAAAAACCGCAGTTGAACGGGCCCGAAGGGTGGTTCAAGCGGGTGTCTGGCTTGACACGACGACGCCGCAGGGCGACCGCGACGGGCGAAGCAGGGGCCCCTTCTGGGGATGCGACCCCGTCGCGGGATGCTGGCGCCCC
>CALAMX010000114.1 GCA_937925755.1 uncultured Burkholderiales bacterium | reverse complement strand
GGCTGGGCGCAGTGTCCAGCGACATCACCGGTTTTGGCGTGGCCTGGGGGGTCGAGTGGCTGCAACGCCAGACACGGGCCTGATGTGCGATAATACTTTGAAACCTTCCACACGCGCGTCATGTCCGGCAACAGCCTCGGTCTTCTCTTCCGTGTCACTTCTTTCGGCGAATCGCACGGGCCGGCCATTGGTTGCGTCGTGGACGGGTGCCCACCGGGACTTGCACTTTGCGCGACAGATATCCAGCGCGAGCTTGACCGGCGCAAGCCAGGTACCTCGCGTCATGTCA
This sequence comes from uncultured Burkholderiales bacterium, assembly GCA_937925755.1. Taxonomy (GTDB): domain Bacteria; phylum Pseudomonadota; class Gammaproteobacteria; order Burkholderiales; family Thiobacillaceae; genus JANWZL01. The sequence continues at coordinate 6,899 of CALAMX010000114.1, read as the reverse complement.
CGCAGCGGCGCGAGTCGGACACGGTGGAGATCCTCTCCGGGGTGTTCGAGGGTCGCACCACTGGAACCCCCATCGCCCTGCTGATTCGCAACGAGGACCAACGCAGCAAGGACTACGGCGAGATCGCCCGCACCTTTCGGCCGGGGCATGCCGACTACACCTATTGGCAGAAGTACGGTGTCCGCGACTGGCGCGGCGGCGGCCGCGCAAGCGCGCGCGAGACGGCGGTGCGCGTGGCGGCCGGTGCCATCGCCAAGAAGTGGCTCAAGGAAAGGTATGGCACCGTCATCCGCGGCTATCTCGCCCAGCTCGGCCCCCTGGCGATCGGGTTCAAGACCTGGGACAGCGTCGATGACAACCCGTTTTTTTCCCCCGACCCCGAGCGCGTACCCGAGCTCGAGCGTTACATGGATGGCCTGCGCAAGTCGGGAGACTCGGTCGGGGCGCGCATCAACGTGGTGGCGCACAACGTGCCGGTTGGCCTTGGGGAGCCGGTCTACGATCGGCTGGATGCGGACATCGCCCATGCGCTGATGAGTATCAACGCGGTCAAGGGGGTGGAAATCGGCGATGGTTTCCGTGTGGTCGAGCAGCGTGGCAGCGAACACCGCGACGAGCTCACCCCGGCCGGATTCCTTTCCAACCATGCCGGCGGCATCTTAGGTGGCATCTCTACGGGCCAGGACATCATCGCCTCCATCGCCATCAAGCCCACATCGTCCATCCGTATCCCGGGTCGCTCGATCGACCTCGATGGCCAGCCGGTGGAGGTGGTCACCCACGGCCGCCATGACCCGTGTGTGGGCATACGTGCCACGCCCATCGCCGAGGCCATGCTGGCCATCGTGTTGATGGATCATGCCCTGCGTCATCGTGCCCAGAACGCCGACGTCGTCTGCCACACCCCGGCCATCCCCGGCCGGGCGCCCGATGTTTGAGTCTTTCCGAGGGAAGGAGAACCCCATGATCGAGAGCCACGACCTGTTCCACGAGTTTCCTGAACATCAAGAGACCATCCGCCGGCTGATGCTGAGCAATGACGAGTTCACCAAGATGATGCGCGACTACGACGACGTCGATCACAAGATCGTGCGCATCGAGCAGCGGGTGGAGGCGGCCTCGGATCTCTACTTCGAGGAGCTCAAGAAGCTGCGCGTGAGCCTCAAAGACAAGCTCTACAAGATGATCCTCGCCGCCGAGCACTGAGCGACCCACCCATCCCCGAGCGGCCCGAAGCCACCCTTCGGGCCGTTTTCATTGCGCGACAGCTGCCCTGATGTCCAATGTCCCCTACTGGCGCCTGTCGGCCTTTTATTTCTTCTATTTCTCCTTCGTCGGGGCCATGGCCCCTTATTGGGGCCTGTACCTCAAATCCCTGGGGTTTGCCGCCTTCCAGATCGGGGTGCTCATGTCGCTGCTACAGGTCATGCGCATGTTCGCCCCCAACGTGTGGGGGCATCTTGCCGACCACAGTGGCCGGCGCGTGCCCATCATCCAGATGGCAACGCTGGCGTGCCTGATCGTCTATCTTGGCGTCTTTGTCGAGCAGTCTTTCTGGTGGCTGTTTGCGGTGATGAGCCTGATCAGCTTCTTCTGGAGCGCGCCGCTGCCGCTGGTCGAGGCCACCACACTCACCCACCTGGGCGAGCAGACCGAGCATTACGGCCGCATACGGCTATGGGGCTCGATCGGCTTCATTCTGGTCGTCCTGGGGCTGGGCAGCGCGCTTGACCATTTCGCCATCGGACTGGTCCCCTGGGTCGTGCTGGGGCTGCTCATTGGCATCTGGCTCAGCAGCCGCTTCATCCCCGAGGCGGTCGTGATACAGGCCGGTCAGGACCACACGCCGCTTGCCCAGGTGTTGCGTCGGCCAGCAGTGTGGGCCTTGCTTGCCGCGGCGATCCTCATGGCGGCTGCGCACGGGCCCTATTACACCTTTTTTACCATCCACCTCGTGGAGGCCGGCTACAGCAAGAGCTTCGCCGGATGGATGTGGGCCCTGGGGGTGATCTGCGAGATCGTGGTATTTCTCCTCATGCCGCGCATCTTGCGCCACGTGCGGGTCGAGACCGTGTTTTTCCTCACCTTGCTCACCGCCGCCCTGCGCTTCCTAGCCATCGGCTGGTGGGTCGAGCATTTGGCCGTGCTGCTCGTCGCCCAGACCCTGCACGCCTTGTCTTTCGGTGCCTACCATGCCGCTGCCATGGCCCTGGTGCACCGTCACTTCCGCGGCCGCATCCAGGCGCGCGGTCAGGCCCTCTACAACAGTCTCGCCTTCGGCGTTGGCGGCACGGCCGGCAGCCTCTATGCCGGCGCCGCCTGGGATGCCCTGGGTGCAGCGTGGACTTTCAGCCTGGGCGCAAGCTTGGCAGCACTGGCTGCGATCGTGTTTGCTTGGCGCGGCTGGCGCTCGCCCAGGGGCGGCGCAGGCGATTTCGACATCTGACCGATTGACGGAAAAGGTCCTCGCCCTGGCGCGGCTTCGAAGCGATGGATTCTGGATGTAAAATGATCGCTTCCGATTGAAAAGCTTCCCTGCATGCCTTCGCGCACCCTCTACGACAAGCTCTGGGACGCCCACGTGGTGCACGTCGAACCCGACGGCACGACCCTGCTTTACATCGACCGTCACCTGGTGCACGAGGTCACCAGCCCACAGGCCTTCGAGGGCCTGAAGTTGGCCGGCCGCAAACCCTGGCGCCCGGATAGCATCCTGGCGGTGCCGGATCACAACGTGCCGACCGCTGACCGAGACAAGGGGATCGCCGACCCGATCTCGCGCCTGCAAGTGGAGACTTTGGACGCCAACTGCAGAGAATTTCGCTTGACCGAGTTCACCATGCAGGACAGGCGCCAGGGCATCGTCCATGTGATCGGCCCCGAGCAGGGTTTTACCCAGCCGGGCATGACCATCGTCTGCGGCGACTCCCACACCAGCACGCACGGCGCCTTCGCGGCGCTGGCCTTCGGCATCGGTACCTCGGAGGTGGAGCACGTGCTCGCCACCCAGTGTCTGTGGCAGAAGAAATCCAAAAACATGCGCATCCGGGTGGAGGGTGAGTTGGGCCGTGGCGTGACGGCCAAGGACCTCGCCCTGGCCATCATCGGTCGCATCGGCACCGCCGGCGGTACCGGCTATGCCATCGAGTTTGCGGGCAGCACGATTCGCAATCTGTCCATGGAAGGCCGCATGACCTTGTGCAACATGGCGATCGAGGCGGGCGCACGCGCTGGCATGGTGGCGGTGGACGACAAGACCATCGAGTATCTCCGCGGTCGCCCCTATGCGCCACAGGGGGCGATGTGGGAACGCGCGGTGGAATACTGGCGCACCTTGGTATCCGATCCTGACGCGGCCTTCGACGCGGAGGTCGAGATCGACGCTGCCACGATCGAGCCACAGGTGACCTGGGGGACCTCGCCCGAGATGGTCGTGCCAGTGACCGGCCGCGTGCCTGACCCGGCGGGGGCCCCCAGCGCAGTCAAGCGCGCCGACTGGGAGCGGGCCTTGAATTACATGGGACTTGCCCCGCACACACCGATCACCGAGATCCGCGTGGACAAGGTCTTCATCGGTTCCTGCACCAACGCCCGCATCGAGGACCTGCGGGTGGCGGCCGCGGTCGTGCGCGGCCGCAAATGCGCGCCCAACGTGAAGCTCGCCATGGTCGTGCCGGGCTCCGGGCTGGTGAAGGCGCAGGCCGAGGCGGAGGGGCTGGACCGGGTCTTCCGTGAGGCCGGCTTCGAGTGGCGCGATCCGGGCTGTTCCATGTGCCTGGCGATGAATGCCGACCGTCTAGAGCCGGGCGAGCGTTGCGCCGCAACCTCCAACCGCAACTTCGAAGGGCGTCAGGGGGCGGGGGGACGCACGCATCTGGTCAGCCCGGCCATGGCAGCGGCGGCAGCCGTGTTCGGGCATTTCGTCGATGTTCGCAACCTGCAGTGAGGGAACGACATGACTCCGAAGAAACTGATCATCCTCGGTGTGGTGAAACTCATCGTGCTCGCCGTGGCCATTGGCGTAGTGTTCAGCATCTATGGCTGCAATACGGTGCGCGGCATCGGCCAGGACATCGAGCGCGCAGGTGAAGCGATCCAGAGGTCCACGCGATGAAGCCCTTCGTTCAGCACGAAGGGCTGGTCGCTCCGCTCGACCGTGCCAACGTCGATACTGACGCCATCATCCCCAAACAGTTTCTGAAATCGATCAAGCGCACCGGCTTTGGTCCCAATCTGTTCGACGAATGGCGCTATCTGGACCACGGCGAGCCGGGAATGGACAACGCCAAACGGCCGCTCAACCCGGACTTCGTGCTCAACCAGCCGCGCTACCAGGGGGCGAGCATCTTGCTCGCGCGTGAGAACTTCGGCTGCGGCTCCTCGCGTGAGCACGCGCCCTGGGCCTTGGTGGATTATGGTTTCCGGGTCCTGATCGCGCCCTCCTTCGCCGACATCTTCTACAACAACTGCTTCAAAAACGGCCTTTTACCCATCGTTCTGCCGGCCGAGGTTGTGGATCAGCTTTTCCGCGAGACCTATGCGACCGAGGGCTACCGGCTGAGGGTGGACCTACCGGCGCAGAGCGTGACGACGCCTTCCGGCGAGGTCTTCCGCTTCGTAGTGGACGCCGAGCGTAAGCACCGGCTGCTCCATGGCCTAGACGACATCGGCATCACTCTACAGCATGTGGCTGCCATCCGCGCCTATGAACAACGCCGGCGCCAGGATGCGCCCTGGCTCTTTGTCAATTCTGCCGGAGTGGAGAATTCATGAAGATCGCAGTCCTGCCAGGAGATGGCATAGGCCCCGAGATCGTCGCTCAGGCACTGAAAGTGCTCGACGTGCTCAAGCGCGACGGCATCGCCATCGAGATCGAACAAGCCCCGATCGGCGGCGCCGGCTATGACGCAGCGGGCGACCCGTTGCCCGAGGCGACCTTGAGCCTTGCACGCGAGGCCGATGCGGTGCTCCTGGGCGCCGTGGGCGGCCCCCAGTACGACCGTTTGGAACGGCCGCTACGCCCGGAGCAAGGGCTGCTGAGGATCCGCAAGGCGCTCAACCTGTTTGCCAACCTGCGCCCGGCACTACTTTATCCCGAGATCGCCACGGCCTCGACGCTCAAACCCGAGGTGGTGGCGGGGCTCGACCTCATGATCGTGCGCGAGCTGACGGGGGACGTCTATTTCGGTCAGCCGCGGGGTATCGAGGTCCGTAATGGCGAACGGGTGGGTTATAACACCATGATCTATTCCGAGAGCGAGATCCGACGCGTGGCCCGGGTCGCCTTCAGCATCGCCCTGAAGCGCAGCAAAAAGCTCTGCTCGGTGGACAAGGCCAACGTGCTGGAGTGTTCGGAGTTGTGGCGTCAGGTGGTCATCGATGTGTCCAAAGACTACCCGGAGGTCGAATTGTCACACATGTACGTCGACAATGCCGCCATGCAACTTATACGCAATCCCAGACAGTTCGACGTCATCGTCACCGGCAACATCTTCGGCGACATCCTCTCCGACGAGGCCTCCATGCTCTCCGGCTCCATTGGCATGCTGCCCTCGGCCTCGCTCGACGAGCACAACAAAGGGCTGTATGAGCCTATCCATGGCAGTGCGCCGGACATCGCCGGGCGCGATCTGGCCAATCCGCTCGCCACCATATTGTCGCTGGCGATGATGTTCAAATACACCTTCGACGATGCGGCCACTGCCGAGCGCATCGAAAATGCAGTCAAGACGGTCATCGCCCAGGGCTACCGCACCGCCGACATCTGGACGCCGGGCTGTACGCGCGTGTCCTGTAACCAAATGGGGGATGCCGTGGTGGCGGCGATGTAACTCATTGATCTTCCAGGAAACGACCATGAAAAGAGTAGGACTGATCGGCTGGCGCGGCATGGTGGGGTCCGTGCTGATGGGCCGCATGCGTGAGGAGCGGGACTTCGACCTGATCGAGCCAGTGTTCTTCACCACCTCCAACCCGGGCGGCCCAGCGCCGGATATCGGGCGCGAGCTGCCGCCACTTCAGGATGCCATGTCCATCGACGCGCTCAAGGCGATGGATATCATCCTCACCTGTCAGGGCGGCGATTACACCAAGGAAATCTACCCCCGGCTGCGGCGGGCGGGCTGGAACGGCTACTGGATCGATGCGGCTTCGACCCTGCGCATGCAGGAGGAGGCCATCATCATCCTCGACCCGGTCAACCTGAAGGTGATCAAGGAAGGGCTTGCGCACGGGGTGAAGACCTATGTCGGCGGCAACTGCACGGTGTCGCTGATGCTGATGGCCATTGGCGGGCTGTTCGAGGCGGGGCTGGTGGAGTGGGTGAGCCCTATGACCTATCAGGCGGCCTCCGGCGCTGGCGCTCGCAACATGCGCGAGCTGCTCAAGCAGATGGGCGCCATCTACACCGAGGCCAAGGAATTGCTCGACGACCCGGCTAGCGCCATCCTCGAGATCGACCGCAAAGTCACCGAATTCCTACGCTCCGACCGCTATCCGCTGGAAGTATGGCCGGTGCCACTGGCGGCGAGCCTCATCCCCTGGATCGACGTTCAGTTGGACAGTGGACAGTCGAAAGAGGAATGGAAGGCGCAAGTGGAGGCGAACAAGATCTTGGGGCGCTCGGCCAACCCCATTCCCATCGATGGTCTGTGCGTGCGGGTGGGTGCCATGCGCTGCCACAGCCAGGCGCTCACCATCAAGCTCACCCGCGACGTGCCGCTGAGCGACATCCATGGGCTGATCGCCGGCCACAACGCCTGGGTCAAGGTGGTGCCCAATGAGCGCGAGATCACCATGCGCGAACTCACCCCGGCGGCCGTCACCGGCACCCTGACCGTGCCGGTCGGCCGCCTGCGCAAGCTCAACATGGGGCCGCAGTATCTCACCGCCTTCACCGT
>CALAMX010000113.1 GCA_937925755.1 uncultured Burkholderiales bacterium | reverse complement strand
CGCACGACCTGGCGACGGGCCACACCCTATCTGCGCTCGGCCGCCTAAGCCGTGGCCGGGTCGAATACGACGGGGCGTGGTCGAACCGTTCCGAGCAGGACCTCGACGCCCTGCAACTGGCGAGCGAGAACCGTTTCACTGAGCGCTGGACGAGCCGCTTGCTGCTGGCAGGAAGCCGCGACGCCCTCGACAGCTTTCTCGATGCCGCCTCGACCAGCCGGGTCCACACCCGCAATCTGCAGGCCGACTGGCTCAATGCCGTAGAACTGGCCACCGGACAGCGCTTGAGCCTGGGGCTGGGTTGGCTGGGTCAGCGGGTGGCCAGCGACATGACCTACACGCGCACGCGGCGCGAGGTCAGCCACGCCGCCATCGGCTATTTGGCCGAGCTGGGGCGACATGGGCTACAGCTCAATGCCCGGCACGACGATTACAGCGACTTCGGCGGACATGCGACATGGCTGGCCGGCTATGGGCTCGAAGTGGCTCCCGGCTGGCGGCTCACTGCCAGCGCCAGCACGGCCTTCCGGGCCCCCACCTTCAACGAGCTCTACAACCCCGCCTGGGGCGGCAACCCCAATCTGCGCCCGGAGAGGGCGCGTAGCTGGGAAGCGGGTGTGCAATATGCCAGCGGCCCTTGGGCGGCCCGCCTGGTGCATTTCGACACCCGTACGCGCGACCTCATCGTCTATCAATGGCCTGCCGGCAACGTCAACCTCAGGCGGGCCGAGGTCGATGGCTGGGAGCTCACGGCCTCGGGCCGCTTGGCCGACACCCAGGTCGTGCTGAGCTTCACCGCACAGGACCCGCGCGATGCCGACACTGGAAATCGCCTACTGCGCCGGGCCAAACGTCTAGGCAGCCTGACACTGCGCCGCGAGACGGGCCCCTGGCTGCTGGCAGCGGAGGTCAAGGCCTCGGGGGCGCGAGAGGACATACACGCCACGACCTTTGGTCCTGTCCGTCTTTCTGGCTACACGGTGTTCAATGTCAGCGGCCGCTATCGGCTGCGCGATGACCTCTCCTTGGAGGCGCGCATCGACAACCTCTTCGACCGCGACTATAGCCTCGTGCACGGTTACAACACCCCCGGTCGCAGCGGACACCTCGAGCTCAACTGGCGTTTCTGAGACCTTCACACGCCGCACCGACTACGATAGGATCAAAATAGCCTAGGAGACCCCCATGCCTGTCCGCTCGACCCTGATCGCCCTGCTCGCCGTGATGGCCCTCACCCGCATGGGTCATTTCGGCAGCGCCGTGAGCCTGCCTGACGCTTCGCTGGCAGTCTTTCTGCTGGGCGGGTTCTGGCTTGCCGGTTGGGGTCACTTCGCCGCCTTCATGGCGCTTGCCTTCGCCATCGATGTGGGCCTGGCACGCAGCGCCACCGAGGCGGGCTGGTGCTTGACGCCGGCCTACTGGGGGCTGCTGCCGACCTATGCCCTGCTTTGGCAGGCGGGACGCTGGCTCAGACAGTGGCCGGAATTGCCACCGCTGCGTTTCTCCGCGGCAAGCGCCTTGGCGGTGACGCTCGCCTTCGTCGTCTCCAACGCGACGTTCTGGGCTCTATCTGGGCTCTTTCCAGGGATGAGCGCGTCCGAGTACACCTTGCGCGTGCTCCGCTACTATCCGCCCTACCTGGGCGGCGCCGCTTTCTATCTCGCCCTCGGCTGGCTGGCGCACCGGCACCTCACCGCACGGCGCACCGCCTTGGTTTGAGGGCGTTTAGCGCAGGTCGCGTTCGCTGTCACGATAAAGCCCACCCTGGCGTAGATTCCGGCGGATGGCGTTGAGGTCGCCCTTGCCCTCCACCGTACACAGATAGTGATAAAACAGCTCGCGCTGATAGCTCGTGGCTTGACGCACGGGGATCGGCTCCCAGCGGGCGTGGCGGTTGCGCACCCACTCGCCCCCGCCTGAGGCGTTCACGCGGCCAAAGGCGTAGAGCTTGCGCTCGCCGGTGTCGCAGCGCATGCCCTCGAAGCTCACGTTCTCCGCGCCGCCGGCGGTGCGGATCACCACCGTATAGCGCACGACCCCATCCTCGCCCACGCTCAGTGCGGCCGCGTCGAGGAAGTGCCGGTGGCGGGTAGCGGCGCTGACCTCGAAGGCGACGAGGTTCTCCGGGCGCGGGTAGGCCGGTAGGCTCGCCTCGATCTCCTGCCAGGGTCTCTCCTCGGCGTCGAAGTCCCGCTCGAAGCCGCGCCAGTCGGCCTGCGCAGGTACCGGTAACGAGGGCACGAGCAAGGCCAGGGCAACGATTGCGGTCAACAAGCCCCTTTTCTCTTTTCCTCTCACCCCTTACTCCTCACGCCTGCCCCTCTGCGCAAAGGTGCCGCCGGTTGAAGGGATAGTCTTGTCGCCCGTCGGGCAGCGGTTTGCCGCCTAATATCTGAAACAGGGCAAGCCAGTTGCGCTCGAAGGCGTAGGCCGATCCGGCCATGTAGATGCGCCAGATGCGGTACTTTTGCTGGCCCACCAAGCGGATCGCCTCGTCGGCTCTCACCTCCAGGCGCTCGACCCAGTTCCACAGCGTCCTGGCATAGTGCGGGCGCAGATTTTCCGCATCGAGCGGCTCCAACCCGACGGCGGCCAGCTCGCGCAGGACGTGCGAGACATGGGTGAGCTCCCCCCCAGGGAAGACGTAATCGTCGATGAACTCGGAGATGTCGCTGCCCAGGCCGTGCGCATTCACCGCCACCGAGGTGATGCCATGGTTCATGACCAGGCCGCCGGGACGCAACAGCCTGTAGATTTTGCCGAAATACGCGGGCAGGTTCTTACGACCGACGTGCTCGAACATGCCCACGCTGGCGATCTTGTCGTAGGGTTGGTCCTCGGGTACGTCCCGGTAGTCCATCAGCCGCACCTCGACCCGGTCGTGGAGACCCCGACGGGCGATCTCGGCCTTGACGTATTCGTGCTGGTTGTCGGAGAGCGTAATCCCCAGCGCCGTGACACCGTACTTTTCGGCCGCGCGCAAGATCAGCCCACCCCAACCACAACCGATGTCGAGCAAGCGCTCGCCGGGCTTCAACATCAGCTTGCGGCAGATGAGGTCGAGCTTCTTGATTTGGGCGGCGTCCAAGTCCTCATCGCCGTTTTCGAAATAGGCGCAGGAATAGACCCGATTGCGGTCGAGCCAAAGGCCGTAGAAATCGTTGGAGACGTCGTAGTGGTAACGGATGTTGCGCCGATCGCGGCTACGAGTATGGCGCCACCAGCGCCAGTCGGTGCCACGCCGCCCCTCCTGGCTCGCCTCGGTCTGGCACAGTTCGCGCCCCAGGGCGAGGATATCGCGTGCATCGCCATAAAGATCGATCCAGTCCTCGACATAGGCGCGCGCGAGCCCGCCCATGGTAGGCTGGGCCAAAACGCGCAGCGCCCGCGCTGTCTTGACGTCGAGCCTTACCCGTGCGCCAGGCGCCCCTAGCGTCTCGCCATTCCAAAGTCGAACCTCGACCGGCAGCCCCTGCAGCCGGCCGCGCATCTGTTTCATCAACACCTCGCGCAGCATCACGTTCTCCCCTTCGCGCGCCAGCGGTCGTGCCGCCGCAGGTCGGTATCTTAAGCGAGATCGCCGGCGAGCGAGTCGCGCACGTTGGCCGGTACCGTTACTTCGACATGGTATTCGGGGTGGTCGATACCGGCGCGCAGGGCGGCTCCGTTTTTTACGGCCGCGACCATCTCGGGTGTGAGCTCGAAGCGCAGGAAGTGCACCGAGGCGGTCTTGCCCGGCGCGCTACGGTCGAGGTCCTCGTTGGCGATGGGGCGGATCTTGTCGAACCCTTCGACCTGCAACCAGACCTGGTGCTCGATGCCGACCAGGCGGGCGAGGGCCTGGCGTCGCTCCTCCAAATCGGGGTACTCAAGCATGAAACTGGCCTTCCAATTGTGGCCGTCCGGGATCAAGGGATTGTAGACATCGAGCTCCTCCTGGATCGCCTCGGGCTCGAAGATGCGCTCGATGCGCAACATCTCCTGGATCTGGTACTGCATGGTGAGCCGATCCTCGAAATAGAGGGCGGCGTGGTCGCCCAGGGCCAGGCGGCGGTTTTTCTTGTGTTCGATCACCTTGGCGCGGAAGTCCCTGCGCACCTGGGCATATTGTTCAAGCGAGTAGAGGTCGGCGCGGGTCAGTTTCTGCATGGGTCGCTCCTCAGATTCCGTAGGCCTTACGCAGCAGGGTGATGGGATGTTCCGGGACGGTCCCGTCGGCGCGGGCGTGGCCGATGTGATGCCCGGCCATCGCGCAGTCCGAGCCGTAGTGGTCGGGCTTGGCCTGGTTGACTCGGTTGACCACCGGCTTGACGATCTTCATGGCCGCGGCGTGGAACTCGCGCTTCACGGCGTAGGTGCCGTCGTGGCCGGAGCAGCGCTCGATGACCTCCACCTCGGTCTGGGGGATCAGGGCGAGGACCTCCTTGGTCTTGGGGCCGATGTTCTGCACCCGCTGGTGACAGGGGGCGTGGTAGGCGACCTTGCCAAGGCCCTGCTTGAAATCGGTCTTGAGCTTGCCCGCCTTGTGGCGCAACCAGAGATACTCGAAAGGGTCGTAGAAGGCCGCCTTGACCTTTTGCACTTCGGGGTCGTCAGGGAACATGAGCGGTAGCTCCTGCTTGAACATGAGTACGCAGGAGGGGATGAGCGCCGTCAAATCCCAGCCGGCGTCCACCAGGCGGGCAAGCTGCGGGATGTTGACCTCCTTGAGCGCGCGCACGGTCTCCAGATCGCCCAGCTCCAACTTGGGCATGCCACAGCAGCGCTCCTTCTCGGCCAGGGTCACCGGGATGCCGTTGTGCTCGAACACCGCCACCAGATCCTCGCCCGGGCCGGGCTCGTTGCGGTTGATATAGCAGGTGGCGAATAGTGCGACCTTGCCGCGTGTGGGTCCAGCCGGCTCACTCGGGGTGTCATCCGGCAGGCGCTGCAAGCGGCTGCGCAGCGGGCGGCTCGTGAATTCCGGCAGCCAGGCCTCGCTGTGGATGCCAGCCAGCGACTCCAGGGCCTTGCGCACCATCCCCACCTTGTTGACGGCATTGACCGTCTGCGCCACCACCGGGATGCCGGCAAGGCGCCCGACCATGTCGGTGCTGGTCAGCACGCGATCGCGCATCCTGGCCCCACGGTTCTTGAAGTGCCAGGCCTTGGCGCGCAACATCAGGTGCGGGAAATCGACGTTCCACTCGTGCGGCGGTACATAGGGACACTTGGTCATGTAGCACAGGTCGCACAGGTAGCAGTGGTGCACGACCTTCCAGTAGTCCTCCTTCTTGACCCCGTCCACCTCCATACTGTCGGAGGCATCGACCAGATCGAACAGCGTCGGGAAGGACTGGCACAGGCTCACGCAGCGCCGGCAGCCGTGGCAGATATCGAACACCCGCTCCATCTCCTTGAATAGGGCGGCCTCGTCGTAGAACTGGGGGTTCTGCCAGTCGAGGGGATGACGGATCGGGGCTTCGAGATTGCCTTCGCGGATCGGAGTGGCCATGGAGCTTCCTTGTGCGGATAGGGACGGTATCTGCACCTCGTGCGACGAGGTTGTGCGCTGCGGTCAGGCGAATCGCCCGGCCGCAGGGCGCAACCTCCCCCCGGCAGGGGGGAGTGTGCAGGCGATCAGGCGGATGCCTGGAGTTCGTTCAAGGCCTTCTGGAAGCGATTGGCGTGTGAGCGCTCGGCCTTGGCCAGGGTCTCGAACCAATCGGCGATCTCGTCGAAACCCTCTTCACGCGCGGTCTTGGCCATGCCCGGGTACATGTCGGTGTACTCGTGGGTTTCACCTGCCACGGCGGTCTTCAGGTTGTCCATGGTGGCGCCGAACGGCATGCCGGTGGCTGGGTCGCCGCAGGCCTCCAGGTACTCCAGGTGGCCATGGGCATGGCCGGTCTCCCCCTCGGCGGTGGAACGGAACAGCGCGGCGATGTCGTTGTAACCCTCCACGTCGGCCTTGGCAGCGAAGTAGAGGTAACGACGGTTGGCCTGAGACTCGCCGGCAAAGGCGTACTTGAGGTTCTCCTCGGTTTTGGATCCTTTCAGCTGCATGGTGATCTCCTGACATCAGTGGTCCCCGGCAGAATACCCGCGCCGGGTTTGCGGGATATTTAGAATTGATCTAAACGATAGACTCAATATATCGATGCGCGTCGATCCTGTCAACACTTCGGCTGGCCGACATCAACCGGCGCGCACGACCACCAAGTTCACATCCAATACCTGCCTCCCGAGAAGATAGACGCGACCCGGCAGACGGTTATCGCCGGTGTCGGAGTATTCGAAGGCGTATTCCCGATATAGACGAAGCTGCTGACGATCGTCACGCCGCAGATGTAGCCGGGCGAGACTCACCGTTTCGTCGAGCAGTTGCACTCCGGCCTGCTGACAGACCCGGCGCGCTGCCTGGATGGCGAGCTCACGCTTCTCAAGACCGTCCCACCACAACCCACCCAATACGAGCAAACCGCCAACAGCCAGCCATTCAGCCGTCATGCCGAGCCGTTGGGTTCTCTCGGGCGCACCGGCGGTAGGAACAGGGCACAGACCTCGCGCGCGACCTGGCGGCTGCGGGCCGCCGGACCGATCGCGGGGGCAGAGCCGCTGACGCTGCTGGTGGGTCTTGCGGTCGGTCGTGGCAGGGGGCTGACGGTAAGACGCCGCTGGATGAAACGCTCGACCCCGGCAAGCAGCTTCTCCTCCTCGGGCGAGACCAGCGAGATGGCCAGCCCCGAGGCGCCCGCGCGCCCAGTTCGGCCGATGCGATGCACGTAGTCCTCGGGCGCGTGGGGGAGCTCGTAATTCACCACACAGGGCAGTTCGGCGATGTCCAGACCGCGCGCGGCGATGTCGGTGGCCACCAAGATCTTGATCTCCCCCTTTTTGAAGCCCTCCAGCGCAGTCAGGCGATCGACCTGGGCCTTGTCACCGTGGATGACGGCGGCCTCGACGGCTCGCCGCTTGAGCCGGCGGCCCAAGCGGTCGGCGGCTAGCTTGGTGCGGGTAAACACGAGCACTTGGGGCAGTTCGCGCGCCCGGATGACCGCGAGCAGGGCATCCAGCTTGTCGTCTTCGGCCACCTTGTGCACCACCTGCTCCACCGTCTCCGCCGCGGTGTTGCGCTGCGCCACCTCGACCCTGAGCGGGTTGCTGAGAAAGTTCTGCGCCAGAGCGGTGATGTCGTCGCTGAAGGTGGCGGAGAATAGCAAGGTCTGGCGTTGTTGCGGTAGCAGCGCCAAGATGCGCTTCAGATCGGGCAGGAAGCCCATGTCCAGCATGCGGTCGGCCTCGTCCAGCACCAGGAACTGCACCTGGTTGAGCTGCACGGTCTTGTTGCCCGCATGATCGAGCAGCCGCCCTGGGGTGGCGACCAGGATTTCGACCCCGGCGCGGAGCTGCGCCTCCTGCGTGTCCATCCCCACCCCGCCATAGATCACGGCGCTGCGTAGCGGCAGGTATTTGCCGTAGGCGACGATGCTCTCGTGCACCTGGATGGCCAGCTCGCGGGTCGGCGTGAGCACGAGTGCGCGCACGGGATGGCGGGCAGGCGAGGTGCTGGTGTTGGCATAGGGCTGCATGCGCACGAGTAGGGGCAGCGCAAAGGCCGCCGTCTTGCCTGTGCCGGTCTGCGCCTGGGCCATCAGGTCGCGCCCGGACAGCACCAGCGGGATGGCCTGCCGCTGGATGGGAGTGGGTGTCTGATAGCCCAGCTCCCGCACCGCGCGCAGGACCTCCGGCGTGAGCGCCAGGTCCTCGAAACTGCTGGCCGCCTCCAGGGCGGCGGATGCCGTCATCTTTGCCGTTTCCTCAAACGATCTGCCGCCAATCCAGTCCCTGCGCCTGTTCTGCCACGGCGATCTCCTCTGGCCGGCAGCCCAGTGCGCCGGCCAGGGCGGCACGGGCGAGGTTTGGGTTGTTGTTTTCCTCGCTCAAGTGGGCCGCCACCACGTGCTGTAGGCGTGTGGTGTCGAGGCTGGCGAGCAAGCAGGCAGCGGCCTGATTGTCCAGGTGCCCATGGCGACCGAGGATCCGTGCCTTGAGCGCAGGCGGATAGCTTCCCTGACGCAACAGGTCAACGTCATGGTTGCATTCCAGCACCAGGGCATCACAGGCGTCCAGACACTGGCGCATGTGCGCGGTGACGTGCCCGGCGTCGCTCAGCATGCCCAGCCGCACCCGGCCGTCGGAGATCACATACTGTACCGGTTCACGGGCATCATGGGGAACGGGGTAAGGCCTAAGCTCCAGGTCACCGATCGCCCAGCAACGATCCGCCTTTAGCAGGCGGGTCTGCTTGGGCAGTTCGCCAGCGGCCGCGAGCTGGCTTCGGCAGCCGTGGGTCATCCACAGGGCACAACCATAACGGCTGGCGAAGCGGATGGCGCCGCGCGCATGGTCGCTGTGTTCGTGGGTCAGCACGACGGCGCTGACCGCCTCGGGCGCCACCCCCCGCCGCGCCAGGCGGTGGGTGATTTCAGCCAGTCCGAACCCGCAGTCCACCATCACCAGGGTGGATCCTTTTTGCACCAACCAGGCATTGCCGCGACTGCCGCTGCCCAGACTGGTAAAGCGCACGATGGCTCACGCGCTATTTCAGCTGCTCGTGCAGCAGGTTGAGGATGCGGTTGCCCGTCTCGCCAGCCGGGCTGCGCCCGTCATCCAGCAACACGGTTACGTGGGTGGCGCCAGCCGTTTCGGCCAATCGTACCCGGTAGCGTTGGTCTTTGAGCTTACCGTCGTCACTGCGCCAGAAGGCCAGGCGCGAGAGCACGCCCTGCCGTTTCGTCCCCGCCTCGGGATCGACATAGCGGACGAAGTACTCGCCTGCCGCCCGATCGCGGTCCTCGACGACGAAACCCACGCGGTCCAGCGCCAGGCCCACCCGCCGCCAGGCGCGGTCGAAAGGCTCGGGTAGGGTGAGCTGAGCCATGCCGTCCGCCGTGCGGGCGAGACTCGCAGCCGGCTCCCTCTGCGTCTTGGCGAGCAGGGTTTGGGCGCGCGTCTCCTCGATGCCGAATCGGGTCATCAGGCGTCGCAGCATCTCGGCCTCCAGCTCGGGATCGGGCGGGCGCGGCTGCCAGACGGTGCGGCCCCTGCCCTGGTCGCCGCCGGCCTGCGTCCCTTCAAAGACCTCGACCATGCCGCGATGGCTGATGTAGATCTCGGTGCCCTTGCCGTCTGGTGTGGGCTCGAGCCGGGTGCGGAACTTGTCGCGCTCGGCCGTGGAGTAGACCGCATCGATCAGTCGCCCCAGGGTGCGGCGGATGATGTCTTGCGGGATCTTGGCCCGGTTCTCGGCCCAGTCGGTCTCCATGACTCCCGCCTCGGGGATCTCGACGTTGATGAGGAACCCCATCTCCTGCCAGAAGGCCTTGACCACCGGCCAGACCTGTTGCGGCGGTTGCTCCACCACCAGCCAGCGCTGACTGCCGGCACGTTCGATACGGGCCTTCTCCACCACCGGTAGCAGCCGGCTCGCCTCGGTCGCCGGCCGGGCGCTGCGATCCTGGGCGTAGGCCGAATAGGTCGCCACCCCAGCCGGTGTCACGTCCGGTACCGTGAACCGGCTGTCGCGGTTGGGCAACACGAGGTCCGGCGGCACCTCTAGGCTGGGAATGCTGCCTGCGGATTTGTAGTCGATGGGCTTGCTCTCCAGCAGGGTGCAACCCGCCAAGGCCAGGGCGATGCAAATGGCGACGAGACGACTTGGCATGGATAGATTTCTCGGCATCCACCCGAAGTGCGCGGGCTTGTCTGGTGGAAGCTCAAGGAACGTGGCCCGAACGTCTTTCATAGCTGTATACCCGCCTCGGCTAGGGCGTTGAGCACCACCGGCTGTTGCGCCTCGGAAAGCGAGGTGAGCGGCAGCCGGATCCCCGGGCCGATGCGGCCCATGCGCGCCAAGGCCCATTTGACCGGGATGGGGTTGGCCTCGACGAACAGTTTCTGGTGCAGCGGCAGGAGCCGGTAATGGATCTCCCGCGCCCGCGCGAGGTCCCCCGCCAAGGCCGCCTGGCACATGGCATGCATGAGGCCCGGGGCAACGTTGGCGGTGACCGAAATCACCCCGTGGCCGCCCAGCAGCATCAGCGCCAGCGCGGTGGCATCGTCACCGCTGTAAATGGTAAATCCTGCCGGGGCGCGACGGATCAAGTCAGCGCCGCGCTCGAGATTGCCGGTCGCATCCTTGATGCCAATCACGCCGGGCACCTGGGCGAGGCGCAACACGGTGTCGTTGGCGATGTCCGAGGCGGTGCGGCCTGGGACGTTGTAGAGGATCATGGGTAGGTCGACTGCCTCGGCAATGGCTCGGAAATGCCGGTACAGTCCCTCCTGTGTGGGTTTGTTGTAGTACGGGGCCACCGACAGGCCGGCAACCGCACCGGCGGCCTTCGCGCAGCGTGTCAGCTCGATGGCCTCGGCCGTGGAATTGGCCCCCGTGCCGGCGACGATGGCGATGCGGCCGGCCGCATGTTCGAC
>CALAMX010000112.1 GCA_937925755.1 uncultured Burkholderiales bacterium | reverse complement strand
CCGCCGATGTTGGCGCCTTGATGACAGCTCGCACAGCCAACGTCGAGAAACAGGCGGTAGCCGCGCTGCTCCCGTTCGCTGAGCGCCGTTGCATCCCCTTGCAGCCAGGCATCGAAACGGCTGGGGGTGAGCAGGGTGCGCTCATAGGCGGCGATCGCCGCGGAGATGGTTTCAGCGGTGATCCCCCTGCCTGGATAGGCAGCGGCGAAAAGCCTTGGATACTCGGCATCCGCTTCGAGCTTGGCAATCACTTCCGGCCAATTCGACCCCATTTCGATCGGGTTATGCACCGGTCCGGCGGCTTGCTCTGCCAAAGTGGCGGCGCGCCCATCCCAGAACTGGGCGAAATTGAGTGCGGCGTTGAGCACCGTCGGCGTGTTGATCGGCCCTTTCTGTCCGCCGATGCCGATGGCCACGGGCAGCCCATCGACCCAACCCCGTCCGGGCGGGTGACAACTGGCGCAGGAAATGCTGTCGTCGTGGGACAGGCGCTTATCGAAGAAGAGTCTCTTGCCGAGCGCGACCTGGGCGGCATCGATTTCCGCCACCGGCGGCAGTGGCAGCAGGGGGCCCAGGACGCCGGCCCGACTGGCTTCGATGGCCGGAGGCGTTTCGGCAGAAGGGGATGGTGTGGACGGGCTTTTCTCGCAGCCCGGCATCACTGCCATCGCTGCCAGCGCCAGCGCGCCGAGCGCGATGTTCAGACGATGGAGGAAGAATCCCATCAAGAGACCTCTGCATAACCGTTGAGTAGCGGAGACGGAACGGGGTCGAGCCGAAGCGGGATTGAAGGATGGAACGCAGGGTCTATACGACCCAACCAGGCCGAATCGGTGATACCGACCAGGCACTTTCGCCGCCTTTTCCCCAGCATTGCGCCGGAGCCGACGGAAGGCGTCCATCTGGGCCGCTCATGCGGCCAGCACCGACCTGCGGCGCAGATTGTGCACCATGGTTAGAAGGGTAAAGCACAGGGCGTTCTTCTTCAACCCGACATCGGACATCGCATGCTGCGGCAAGAGGGCCCGATCCGAACAGGGTGCCTCTGACGGAAAAAAGCATTGACATCGGCTGCAAACGCAACTGCGCGGCGCTTGTCGCAAAAGAGGGCAACCAATCACTCAATCAGCGTATTTGCACAAATTGACACACCCCCAGACTGAATCGGCTCGCGCAGTCGGTTTGCGCGACGCGCGTATGCGTCTTCCAGCCTGTTCAAGCCCTGGCCGGTCTTCGGCAATCCCCGGGACTACCGCTAGAATGCGTAGAGCCCATACCTCATGCCTCAGCACACCCTGCTCCCCACCAGCCTGCTGCGCAAGGCGGAAGGCCGCTTCACTGTCTTACGCATGCGCCTGCGCGGCATCCTCATGCGCGCCAAGCGCTCGCTGGTCATTCTGAGCCACACGCTGGCGCTGCTGGCTTTGCTTGCCTGGCAATACGGCTTGGCGCGCAACGACCTGGTAGAGGGCCTGCGCGCCGAAGCCACCCTGATCGGGCATCACCTGGCCCCCCTGCTCAGCCAAGGCGACACGGAGGCGGCCCAAGACATGATGCGGCAGTTCGATCATCTGCCGACGATCCTCGCCGCCGCCGCTTACAGCGCCGACGGTAAGCTGCTGGCATACTACCGGCGCGCGAGCGACGAAGTACCGCAGCTGCTGCCGAACGGGCAAGCGCTTGGCTATGACTTCGATCGCGTTACCTTGCAACTGCCGCTTACGGCCGGTAACGGTTGGCTACTGGTCAAGGCGAGCCTGCGTCCCGTCCATGACCGCGTCGTCTGGTTCGCCCTGGCCGCCAGCCTGATCATGGCGACCTCCTTCGCCCTGGCCTGGATGCTCTCGGCCGGACGACGCCGACGCCTCTTCCGGGTGGAACAGGGCCTGCGCCATCTGGCCAATTATGATGCCCTGACCGGACTACCCAACCGCGTCTTGTTCCGCCGTCATCTCAAGCGCGCGCTGGCGAGCGCCGCCAGCGCGGGGGGCGCCGTGACGGTGATGTTTGTCGACCTGGACAACTTCAAGATCATCAACGAAGCCCTGGGGCACGAGATCGGCGACCGCCTGCTGCGCGAGGTGGGCCGGCGGCTCGCCCGCCTGGCCGGCCACGAGGCACGGCTGGGCCGCCTAGGGGGTGACGAGTTCGGCATCGTGCTCGCCAACACCGATCGCGATGCCGCCGCACGGTTTGCCGAGCGCACCCTGCAGGTGCTCAGCCGCCCGCTTGAGTTGCTGGATCAACCGGTCTACATCGGCGCCAGCATTGGCATCGCCCTTAGTCC
The DNA here is from genome assembly GCA_937925755.1 of uncultured Burkholderiales bacterium. GTDB lineage: Bacteria > Pseudomonadota > Gammaproteobacteria > Burkholderiales > Thiobacillaceae > JANWZL01. Next base: position 4,641 of record CALAMX010000112.1, on the reverse strand, counting down.
CAACGATGGGGCGGATGCCAGCACGCTACTCAAACGGGCGGATGCCGCCATGTACCAGGCCAAGGACAACGGCAAGAACAGCTACCAATTCTTCTCGGCCGATCTGCATCTCAAAGCGTTGCAGCACTTCACCTTCGAGATGAGCCTGCGCCGCGCCCTGGAGCGCGGCGAGCTGGCGCTCTATTACCAGCCCCAGGTCGAGGTCGAGACGCGCCAGATCGTTGGGGTAGAGGCCTTGCTGCGCTGGAAGTCGGCCGAATTCGGCACCTTCGCCTCGGGCGACTTCATCGCCATCGCCGAGCAGTCGGGGCTGATCAACCAGCTCGGTGCCTGGGCCATCGAGACGGCCTGCCGCCAGGCCCGCGCCTGGGCAGATGCAGGGCTCGACGGCCTGACGGTGTCGGTCAATCTGTCGGTGCGCCAGCTACATACCTGCGACATCGTCCGCCTGGTGCGCGACACCCTGGACAAGACCGGCCTCGCCCCCAATCTGCTCGAGCTGGAGATCACCGAGACGGTGCTGATGAAGCACAATGCCGAGGTGATGGACAAGCTCAAGGCCCTGACGGAACTTGGCGTGCGGCTCGCCATCGACGATTTCGGCACCGGCTACTCCTCGCTGGCCTATCTGCGCCGCCTACCGGTGCATCGTCTGAAGATCGACAAGAGCTTCGTGCGCGACAGCCATTTCACCCCAGACGACGCCGCCATCGCTGCCGCCATCATCTCCATGGCACGCAAGCTGGGCATCGAGGTCACCGCCGAGGGGGTGGAGAACGAGGAGCAGCTCAACCTGCTCAAACAGGCCGGCTGTCACCTGGTCCAGGGCTATTATTTCGGCTCGCCCCTGCCGGCGGACGAGCTGGAGACGCTGATCCGCCGTCTGCGGGCGACACCCGCATCAGGACAACGGTCCGCTTGAGTCCCATCAAGCACGGCCTGGAACGGGCTGGGCGCCCCGAAACCCTGCCGCGCGACCCGAATTGGGCCAGAGGACGGCGTGGGCTGCGGCTGCCGGTTCCGCTCGCGACGGTTTTCGAAGTGCCCAGATGGGCTCAAGGGGCCTGTAACCATTCCAGGGCCACAGCGGGATCATCGAATACCCGTATCTCGGCATCGACGAACAGGCGGTTGAGCCAGGCGATCCAGACCAGCCACTGGTCGGTGGTGACCACGGCGATCTTGCGGAAGTCATAGCGGTGTTCACGCGAGAAGCGGATCTCCTCCCAGGCCACATCCAGGGTGTAGCTCAACATGTCGCGTAGGTCCAGCAGCAGGTTCACGCCGCCCTGGAATTCGAGCGTGTACAGGACATGCTGTTCGAAGTCGCGGTAATCGGCCAGGGTGAATTCCCCTAGCACGGACACACTCACCAGATTACCCTCGGTCGAGATGCTGATCATGTCGTCTTCTCCACGCGCGTGTTGAGGATGGCCGCCCAGACGCCCGCCGCGACGGTCACCGTGATCCCCGCCCAGGCCAGCGCTGGGAGCGTCTCCTTCCAGATTAATACATCCAGCAGGCTGCCGAAGACCACCGTGCTGAAGGCGAAGGCCGCCACCATGGCGGTCTGCCCCTTGCGGTAGGCACGGGTCATGGCCAGTTGCCCCAAAGTGGCCGTCAGCCCCAGCATAAGCAGCAGCTCGGCATGCGGCAGCACCTCCGGCTGCCAGCCCTCGAGGCTGGCAAACAGCGCCCCGCCCAGGCTGGAGACCGCGGCAAACCAGAACACCGTGCGCCACTCCGGTTCGTCGAGTCGCCCCAAGGCGCGCACGTGCACATAGGCCAGCCCGGCGAGAAAACCGGAGGCCAAGCCGATCAGGCCGGCGGCGAGGTCACCGCGCGACTCCCAAGGGCGTAGCAGCAGGGCCACGCCAACGAAGCCGAGGACCACCGCGGCATACTGGGTGGGGCGCAAGCGTTCCTTTAGGGTAAATGGCAGTAGAAGGGTCAGAAACAGGGGCGAGGTGTAGTTGAGGGTGATGGCCACCGACATCGGCAGCAGGGTCAGGCTGTGAAAAAAGGTGGCAAGCGCCGCGAAACCGACGATCCCCCGGCGCAGGTGCAGGGCAAGATGCGGCCCGAGGACTCCGCGCAGGCCGTCGATCCCCTCATGCGCGACCAGGCCGCCCAAGACCAGCAACAGGCCGAAGGCCGAGCGGTAGAACACCAGCTCTTGGCTGGAGAACCAGTGCGCTGCGAGCTTCACCCACACCCCCATGAGGGCGAAGCTCAGGCCGGCGACCAGCATCCAGGCGGAAGACATCGGGGGCGAGGGGTGCGGCTCAGCCCCCGGGGGTGTCCGTCTGGGTGAATTCGGGTGCCGTAAGCGACCTTGGGCTTTGCTCGACAGGGCTCAAACTGGGGATCTCGCGGCCGCTCGGGGCCGCCTGCAAGGTCTCGAAGCGGCGTGCGGTGACCAAAACACGGCTCTCCAGGGTACCGGTGGCGCGATTGTAGGCCTCCACGGCCTGGGTCAGGCCGCGCCCCACCGCCGACCAGTGCTCGGACAATTTCGCCAAGCGCTCATAGAGCTGGCTGCCCAGTTCACTGATGGCGCGTGCGTTCTCGGCCAACGCGGCCTCGCGCCAGCCGTGATGGACGGCCTTGAGCAGGGCGATCAGGGTGGTGGGGGTGGCAAGGATGACCTTGTGTTCGCTGGCATATTCGATGAGCTGCGGGTCCTGGGTGAGGGCCGCGCTGAAGAAGGCCTCACCCGGCAGGAACAGGACCACGAACTCCGGCGCCGGCTGGAATTGCTCCCAGTAGGCACGGGCGCCAAGGCTCTGGACGTGCTCGCGCACGTGCCGCGCGTAACGGGCCAGATGGTGCTGGCGCTGTGCCTCGCCTTCAGCCTCTAGGGCATCCAGATAAGCGGCCAGCGGCGCCTTGGCATCGACGACCACATGCTTACCCGCCGGCAGGCGCACCAGCATGTCCGGCCGTGACCTTCGGCCATCGGCCTCGCCGCTTTCCTGCTCATAAAAATCACAGTGCGCCTGCATGCCAGCCATCTCGACCACGCGCTTGAGCTGTAGCTCACCCCAGCGACCGCGTACCTCGGGCCGGCGCAGGGCCGCCACCAGCCGACCGGTCTCGGTCCTGAGCCCCTCCTGTGCGGCCAATAGCGCACGGATTTGCTCGGTCAGGCCGGCATAGGCACCAGCCCGGGCCTGCTCCAGCGCCTGCGTCTGCTGCCCGAGCCGCTCGAGCGACTCGGCCAACGGTTTGATCATGGCCTCGACTGCCTGGCGCCGCATCTCCAGCTCACCGCGCGCCGCCTCCTGCTGCGCAGCCAGGCTCTGGCGGGCCAGGTCGAGAAAGGCCTGGTTGTTGTTGCGTAGCGCCTCGGCGGATAAGGCCTGGAAGGCCTCGCTGAGCTGGGTGCGCGCCGCCTCGATGAGTTTGAGCTTCTCTGCCGTAGCCTCGCGCTCGTGTGCCAGCCGTGTCTCCAAGGCAGCCACCTGCGCCTTGAGCTCGCCGTTCTCCTGCTGCTGCCGCGCGAGCGCCGCGGCGCTTTCCGCCAAGGCGGTGCGCACCTCGGCCAGGGCTGCCTCGCCTTGTTCGAGGCGCGCGGTGAGTGCGCTGCGCTGTGCTGCAATACGGGCGCGCTGCCAAAAGAGCAGGATGAGGCCCAGCGCCAGGCCGAGTAGGAAAGCGAAGACGGTGTCGACGGACATGTACACAGGATACCGAGCGCTTAGGTCTAGTGCTAGGGAAGTTCTGCATAACTGGCTGAGCGGGCGCAACGCTGCCTTACGCGGTGTTGGCTCCGGCCGCTCGGCTTCGCCTCGCTTAACCTGCGTAGGAGCGACGAAAGTCGCGACCTGTAGGAGCGATCTGTAGGAGCGACGAAAGTCTCGACCAACACGGCGGGTGGTGCGGCACGTAGGAGCGACGAGAGTCGCGACCGAAAACAACCAACAACGACCCACGGGGTGTATGCTACGGCGTGTCGCGGCTTTCGCCGCTCCTACACCTGTCGTGCCGATCTCGTAGGAGCGACGACAGTCGCGACCAACAACGACCAACAACGACCGACGGGATGTATCTCACGACATGTCGCGGCTTTCGCCGCTCCTACCCGGGCCGTAAGCGCGGCAAGCGGTGTAGCATCATCTGTAGGAGCGACGACAGTCGCGACCAACAACGACCAACAACGACCGACGGGATACACATCACGACGTGTCGCGACTCTCGTCGCTCCTACACGAGGCGCAAGCGCGGCAGGCGGTGTGCATCACGATGATGCGTCTCGAACCCGGCGCTCCGGGCACTCAATCCCGGTCGCCGGGTTATGCAGAGCGTCTCTAACCTGCTTTATGGCAGGTCAAGCGAGGCGAAGCCGAGCGGCCAGAGCCAATGCCGCGCAAGGGAATCTCTGCAAAACCCCTCCAGACCGGTTACCGTGACATCTGTGACGCACTGTGCCAGGGGAACGACAATGAAGCAAGCCAGTCTGGGAGCGGGCCTTGAGCTCCAGGTGAAGAACACGCGCAAGCGTAAGTTTGCGGCAGACGGAGCTGTTGGTGCCGTGGCAGGAGTGAGATGCGCGCATCGCCCCGCACATGCCCACGGTTGGCCCCATGGGTGGGCGTCCTCCGTATTCGGTTTGGGTAGGGTTGCGCATCCAAGCAGTGG